>CAZJCO010000227.1:0-2374 GCA_964544375.1 uncultured Myxococcales bacterium | reverse complement strand
AGCAAGTGAGACGTCCTGACGAACTGACACTGCGCGAACGTATCTATGTGCCCGAGGTCGTTAGCGGTCTTCTGCTGACCGGCAAACGTTTCTGGCGCAATTTGTTCCTACACGTCGGTCATCAACTCGGGCTGGCACGTGACACGCAGGCGGCAGTGACCGTGCAGTACCCGGACGTGCAGATGAAGTACCGTCCGGATTATCGTGGTAGTCACCGATTGACGCTGAAGGACGATGGTTCGGTGCGCTGTACGGCGTGTTTTCTGTGCGCCACGGCGTGTCCGGCGCGCTGCATCAATATCGAAGCGGGCGAACACGAGGATTCTTCGGTCGAGAAGTTCCCGGTTCGTTACGAGATCGATACGCTGCGCTGCATTTACTGTGGTATGTGCGTCGAAGCCTGTCCCTGCGACGCCATCCGCATGGACACGTCGGTCCACCCGAAGGTTTCGGGATACCGGCGTGAGGACTTCATCGAGACCAAGCAGGATCTGATGGGCCGTTCGCGGGTACTCGCGGCCGAAGGCCAGGACGCTTTGATGCAGCGTATGCTTGAAGATTACCGTGAAGCTGCCGAGGCGCCGATTACCCGATCGGCATGATCTTCTACTACCTGTGGAGGAGACGTCTCCTGCACCGGGTCGACCGTGAAATGCTGGCTTTCTTCGTCGGGGCGACAGCCAATCCGTTGTTCCTCTCCCGGCATCAACCCCTGGCGTCGTCGATCCACTGGATCAAGGCCCTGCTTCTGCCGAGCTATGCACGTAGCCTCGCTGCTTGGCTTCAGTACCGGGTTGAGCTCTACGACGGCCTGCAGGGCTAGGCCGGCACTACCAATCGCTGGCGAAGGGCGCTAAGCTGATTCGTCCGGGAGGCACGAAAAAATGGCGAAAACGTTTCAGCAATTGGTCGATGCGGCGCGCAAGGCGGTTCCGGAAGTTTCGATCGACGAGGTCGACAAGCTGCTTTCCGGCCAGCAGCCGGCGGTGCTGATCGATGTCCGAGAGAAGGAAGAGTTCCGCGACGGTCACCTGGCGGGCGCTCTTAGCCTGCCGCGCGGCTTTCTCGAAATGCAGGTCGAGGCGGCCGTACCCGAGAAAGACCGGCCGATTATCGCCTATTGTCAGAGCGGTACGCGTTCGCTGTTGGCCGGCGGGTTGCTCAAAGAGATGGGCTACTCCGACGTCCGTTCGATGGCCGGCGGCTACGGTGCCTGGAAGGGTGCCGGCAAACCCTGGGAACAGCCCTTCCGCTTCACTCAGGAACAACTAGAACGTTACAGCCGGCACTTCCTGTTGGGCGAAGTCGGCGAAGAAGGACAGGCCAAGCTCTTGCAATCGCGCGTACTCTGCCTGGGTGCGGGCGGCCTCGGCTCGCCGGTGGCTTTCTACTTGGCAGCGGCCGGTGTCGGCAGGATCGGGATCGTCGATAACGACGTGGTCGACATGTCGAACCTGCAGCGACAGATCCTGCATACGAACGACCGTGTCGGCATGCCGAAGACGGAATCTGCGGCGAAGACGCTGCGTGCGCTCAATCCCGACGTCGAGGTGATCGAGCATCGCCTGCGGATCGATTCGAGTAACGTTCTCGACGTGTTTGCCGATTACGACATCATCGTCGACGGCTGCGACAACTTCCCGACGCGCTACCTCGTCAACGATGCCTGCGTCATGCTCGGCAAGACGAACGTGCATGGCAGCATCTTTCAGTTCGAAGGTCAGGCGACGGTGTTCCAGCCGGGGGAGGGGCCCTGTTACCGCTGTCTGTTCCCCGAGCCTCCTCCGCCGGGAATGGCGCCGAGTTGTCAGGAGGCCGGCGTGCTCGGCGTTTTGCCTGGCCTCGTCGGGTGCATTCAGGCACTCGAGACGATGAAGCTCATCCTCGGCGCCGGCGAGCCCTTGATCGGCCGACTGGCGCACCTCGATACGCTGGCGATGAACGTCCGTATCATGAAGCTGCGACGTGATCCGGAGTGTCCGATGTGCGGCGAAAACCCGACGATTACCGAGCTGATCGATTACGAGGAGTTCTGCGGTTTGCGCGGGGGAGGCGGAGATTCCGAGAGTGCCGACGCGGCCTGATTCGGACGTTCGCGGCATCGTTTTACTGCGGCACGGTGAAACCACTTGGAACCGTGAGCGGCGCGTGATGGGGCACGAAAACGTCGCCCTCAGTCCGTTCGGACGCGAGCAGTGCGCGCGCATGGCGGAACTGCTTTCGGCGCAGCCCATCGACGGCATCGTCAGCAGTCCGCTCACGCGCGCGGTGGAGTCGGCCGCCATCGTCGGCGAGAGACTAGGGGGAGGAGGGGAGAGGGGAGAGGGGGGGCGGGAGGGGAGGGGAGGGGGAGGGAAGGGGGGGGCCTACGAAG
>CAZJCO010000226.1:0-5037 GCA_964544375.1 uncultured Myxococcales bacterium | reverse complement strand
CGCGGCCCGGCGGGCGGAAAGCGGGCTTAGCAAAGACGCGGGCGTCGCCCTCAGACCGACCAAGCGAGCGGCAGGGTCCCCTCTGCCGCGCCTTCGCAGGCCCTGCGCAGACGCGCCAGCGTCCGCTCGCGCCCCAACACGACGCAGACCTCGAAGATACCGGGACTGACCGTGCCTCCGGTCAGTGCTACGCGTGCCGGCTGAGCGAGTTTGCCGAGTTTGATATCGAAGCGCTCGAGCACGCGCTCGAACGTTTCGCGGATGCTCTCGGCGTTCCAGGCGCTGACGCTTTCCAACAAATCGCCCAACAGCAACAGCCGCTCACAGGAGGCAGGATCGAGGAACTTGCGGACGGCGCGATCTTCGAAGACGAGGTCGTCGCTGACGAACATCCGCAGCTGGGCGGCCAACTCCACCAGCGTCTTCGCACGCTCGCGCAATAGCTCGGCCGCCCCCCGCATTACCGTCAATGCCTGCGCGTCGACCTCCACGCCGAGCGACCCGAGAAAGGGCAGACAGCGCTCAACCAGGGCCTCGCCGGGGAGCTTTTTCATGTGTTCGAAGTTGACCCAGGAGAACTTGTCCATGTCGAAGGCCGCCGCTGCTTTGCCGACATTGGCGACGTCGAACAGCCGCACGAGTTCGTCGTGATCGAAAATCTCCTGGTCGCCGTGGGACCAGCCCAAGCGCGCCAAGTAGTTGACGACCGCTTCGGCGACGAAGCCTAGTTCGCGATAGGCGCCGACGGCAGTCGCTCCGTGCCGTTTTGACAGGCGCGCTCGGTCGCTGCCAACGATCAACGGAAGATGGCCATATCGGGGCGGCTCCTGCCCCAGCGCCCGGGCAATGCAGATCTGCTTGGGCGTGTTGGTCAGGTGATCCTCTCCCCGCAGGATGTGCGAAATGCGCATGTCGGCATCGTCGACCACGACCACCAGATGAAACGTTGGCGACCCGTCCGAACGAACCAGAATCAGGTCGTCGAGTTCGGAGTTATCGAACACGACGGGACCGCGTACGAGGTCGTCGAAGGCGGTGTGCCCCTCGAGCGGCATCTTGAAACGCACGACCGCCGGTTCTCCCGCCGCCGGCCTGCGAGCGAGCCCGCGGCAACTGCGGTCGTAGGTCATACGGCGGCCTTCGATCTGGGATTTCTTGCGTTTGGCCTCGAGCTTCTCGGGCGGGCAAAAACAGTAGTAGGCCTGGCCTTCCGTCAGCAACTGCTCGACGCGCTGGCGGTAGAGATCCCCACGCTGCGACTGGTAGAAAGGTCCTTCGTCGTGCCGGATCCCGAGCCAAGCGAGGCCGTCGAGAATCGCCTCGACGTACTCGGTGCGTGACCGTTCGCGGTCGGTGTCCTCGATGCGCAGGATGAATCGTCCGCCATGGTGGCGGGCGAACAGATAGTTGAACAGAGCGGTGCGCGCTCCTCCAAGGTGCAGGTACCCCGTAGGACTCGGCGCAAACCGGGTTCGAATCTCGGCCATCGCCGGCACTCAACCACGGCTCCGCCCACGCGTCAACGGCGCGGCAGGCGAAACTTCTCACCGCGCATGTTGACCGTCATGGTCTCCCTATGCCACCCTGATAAAGGTCGAGCGACGCGCAGTCGGCGAGTACAAGACCTACTGCAGGTATGCCGCGTCACTTGCTTGCGCCATTGTGGGGGAAACGAGAAAACCCAGGGGCTATATGGCCTTTGCGGTCGCGCGGATGAGGCGGTGCTAGGTATGATGGGAGGGATGGTCGCGGCACAGGATCCACGGGTACTGGTGGTCGAAGACAACGAGGACAACCGCCGCATTCTCGTTTATCGACTCCAGCGAATGGGCATTCACCGTATTGACGAAGCGACGAACGGCCTCGAGGCCGTCGAGATCGTCTCCAACCGCTGTCCCAGCCTGATCATCATGGACATGATGATGCCCGTGATGGACGGATTCGACGCCATGAAAACGATCCGTGCGATGCCGAACGGAGCGGGCTCGGTACCGATCATCGCCTTAACGGCATGCTGTCTCGACGGTACCGCCGAGCGTTGCTTTGCCGCTGGCGCCAGCGCGTTCTTGGCCAAACCGATCACGGACGCGCAGCAGCTCATCGCCATGGTTCGAAGCTGGATCGGCGAGCGTCACTGCCCCACCGCGACCACCGCCCAAAGCGAGAAAGACCAAGCCTCCGTCTTTCAACGCGTCGAGCCGCTGCGCGGCGGTTGACGCGCCACTAGCTCGGCTGCCCCCCTACTCGCCCCCACCGTATAGCCGCAGTCGCTGCATGAGGCGCTGCGTTACGATTTGCATCTGCTGGGCACGATTAGAATTCCCGCAGCCAGCACCCAACCCACAGATGAAACACGTTTCGCCTCTACCGCGGGCGATCGCGTCGGCCGACAACGCTCCGCGTTGCTAGAATAGCGCTTCTGCTTACGCGTTTGCCTAGGAACTGAACCAAGCGCGCGACGCGCGAAAGTGACACAAAAAACACCCACGACAACTCTCGTCTTGCCCGGCGTTACTCTGAAGCGCATAATTTTTCCAGGCCATTAGGAGCACTTAAGGAATGCAGAAGCTGAAAAAAAGCGGGCCGTAGAACGTCCCAACAAGAGAGCAGCCGCCGGTCGCGGGTGGAGGGCCGACCGCCGAGCACAAGGAGCACGCCATGACCGAGCAAACGAGCTTCGAGGAACTGATCAAATCGGACCGAGCCACATTCGCAAGCGATCAGTGGCGAGGCTCGTTTCTCGACTATCTGGAAAAGGTCAAGGAGGATCCCGGGCTTCCCAAACTCGCCCACGCAAGGGTCTATCAAGCGATTCTCGGCGCCGGAACGCGAGAGGTCCCGGAGAGCGAAACCCAACCGACACGAATCGAAGGGACGGAGAGAATTTACGACTTCTTCGCCGAGGAATTTTTCGGTATCGAAAAAGTCGTCGCTCAGATCGTTCGTTACTTTCATTCGGCCTCCCTCAAAGGGGAAGAGTCGCGCCAGGTACTCTACCTGATGGGGCCGGTCGGCTCCGGAAAATCTTCGTTGGTCGAAAAGATCGAAGGCGCCCTCGAAGAAGGCCCGCCGATTTACGCGATCGAAGGTTGCCCGATGCACGAAGAGCCGCTGCACCTGATTCCGCGCCATCTGCGCAAGGAATTCGCCAAGATGCTCGGCACCCACATCGAAGGGGATCTTTGTCCGGTGTGCCATTTTCGCCTCGAAGAAGAATACGGCGGCCGCTACGAAGAAGTTCCGGTGGCGACGGTCGCATTTTCCAAGAGACACCGCATCGGCATTGGCGTCGTACCGCCGGTCGATCCAAACAATCAGGACACCTCCGTGTTGATCGGTAGCGAGGACATCTCCAAGCTCGACCTCTACTCTGAGGGCGATCCACGCGTGCTCGACCTCAACGGAGCGCTCAACGTCGCCAACCGCGGTGTGTGCGAGTTCATCGAGGTGTTCAAGAACGACACCGAGTACCTCCACGCAATGATCACGGCGACCCAGGAAAAGGTCATTCCGGCGCCGGGTCGTCACGGCATGGTCTACATCGACGCTGTGATTGCAGCGCACTCGAACGAAGCCGAGTGGCAGAAGTTCCGCTCCGACCACACGAACGAGGCCATCCTTGACCGCATCGTGGTCATCAAGGTGCCATACAATCTGCGACTGTCGGAAGAAGTCAAGATCTACCAGAAGATCATTCAGAACTCGGACTTCCACGCTCACATCGCGCCGCACACGCTCGAGGTCGCCTCGATGTTCGCGATTCTCTCGCGTCTCGAGCCGACGCCGAAATGCGATCTGCTGACGAAGCTGAAGCTCTACAACGGAGAGGAGGTCATCGAAAAAGGCCGCGCGAAAAAGATCGACGTTAACGAACTGCGCGAAGATACCAAACGCGAGGGAATGGACGGTATCTCGACCCGCTTCATCATGAAGGCACTCGACAACGCACTCGCAGACAACTCGGCGGGCGCGTGCATCAATCCGATCAGCGTGCGCGAATCGCTGGTAGCGATGGTACGCGATGCCGACCTATCGGACGACGCACGCAAGCAGCACCTCGAGTTTTTGCAGGATACCTTGCACAAGGCCTATCTCGAAGTTCTCGAAAAAGAGATCACGAAGGCCTTCGTCTTCTCTTACAGCGAGCAGGCCGAGGCGCTGTTCCAGAACTATCTCGACCACGCCGAAGCCTTCGTCAACAAGTCGAAGGTCAAGGACCGTCGTACCGGCGAAGAACTCGAGCCCGACGAAGCGTTCCTCAAGTCGATCGAAGAACAGATGGCGATCATCGGCTCGGCCGCCGAAGGGTTTCGCCAGGACGTCATCGCCTACCTCTGGTCGAGCAGTCGTCGCGGCGTGACCGTCGATTACGGCAGCTACGAGCCGCTGCGGCAGGCGATCGAGAAGAAGCTGATGTCGTCGGTACGCGAGCTGAGCCGGGTGGTCACCCGCGCGACCACCCGCGACCGCGAGCAGAGCGACAAATACGACTCGATGGTCCGCAACCTGCTCGACAACGGCTACTGCGAAAGTTGCGTCGACACGGTACTGAAGTACGCGGCCAACAACCTGTGGAAGGACTGACGGTGCTTCATGAGCGCCGTCTTCCGACCACAGCGAGAGGGAGCCGCCGACCGTAGCGTCGGCGACCGTCTGCGCCACCGTCAAAAGGTCCGATCCTCGATCCGCGACAACATCGCCGACATCATTGCCGAAGAATCGATCATCGGCCGCTCCGGTGACCGTGTCATCAAGGTGCCGATCCGGGGCGTGAAGGAGTATCGTTTTGTCTACGGCGACAACACACCGTCGGTAGCCGAAGGCGGCGGCGAGGAGTTGCAACGTGGCGATGTCCTCGGACAGAAGCAGCAACCCGGCCGTGCGCAGCCAGGCCAGGCTGGAGAGCGCGCCGGTATCGATTACTACGAGACCGAGGTCACGCTCGAAGAACTGATCAACATCATGTTCGAGGACCTCGAACTACCGGACCTCGAATCGCGACAGCTTGCGTCGATCGAATCCGAACGGATGACCAAA
>CAZJCO010000225.1:0-5051 GCA_964544375.1 uncultured Myxococcales bacterium | reverse complement strand
AAGCATGAACCATGCCAGCCGTGGCCCGCGTTCGACCGAGCGCCCGGGTTCAACCGCGACCGGCTCTACTCGACGAGCCTCAACGCCTCCGCCACACGCCAAGTTCGCGTAGAACCACACTAAAAGCCGTGATGAGCGCCGCGCTCGGACGCCTACAGACGGCTCGTTGAAGCGAATTCACGCGCTGGGCTGCACGCGTCGGCTTTCGCAGCGATCCAAAAGAAGCCGAGCCGGCGTCCCTGCGCGACGATTTTTCGGCTTGAATCGGACGGCCGCAGGGGTTCGCTCGCCGATCAAAACCAGTAGACCGCGGGGGGAATCGTTTGAAACGATGCGTTAGTTAGCGAGCATCGGACCGTGCGGATAGACCGCCACGAACAGATAGGCACAGGGGTGCAGGTACCAGGACGCGAGCCAAGGGTGGCCGAGCACCACGCCGAAAAACCCAAACACGACGGCAAAGTACATTCCTTCGGTAAGAGTCTTCCAGCGCGTCAGCCGCTCGAGTAGATAAACCGCCGCCGTGTAGGCCGTGGCAACAGAGAGCACGGCAAACGTAAAGCAGGCAACAAACCAGGCGTCCGCAACGCTCACGCTTCAAATGATAACGCCGACGCGCGCCCGTTCGCCACCAAAAACGTCTTATGACGCAAGCGTTTGCGCCAACGTCATGCGGTCGTAGTAGACCTCGTTCCGTGCCAACAGGCTGCCGTTCAATAAGACCAAATCCATCCCGTCGATCTCGACTGTCTCGCCTCCGGCTGCCGGTTGCAGACGCGCCCGCCACAGGAAGGCTCCCCCCCGGCGATCGGCAAAGGAATGGAACTCCTTGATCGTCCAGTGCATTTTCCAAGCCGCAAAGAGCTTGCTCAAATAGCGCGCGAACGCGGTTCGGCCGCGAACCGGGCCGCGCGTATTCGCGTCCAGGTACACGAGATCCTCGGTGTAGCAGGCAACCACACGTTCGACGTCTTGCTCGTTCCACGCATCGATGACCCGTTGCGCTAGGCGCATCAGCTCCGCAGTTTCCATGTCGTTACTCCCGGTTGCCGCGGCGCAGGAGATAGACGGTCGCATCCACGACCATTTCTTCGGTCCACCGCGGCAGATGTTGATTCGACTCGAGGTAAGGGCGCGCGGCGGCCTGAGGAAGGTCGCTGAGGGCCAAGCGGATTCTCGCCAAGCCCGCCGCCGTCGCGCGACCGTAAAGCCGCTTGCAGTAATCGCGCAACTGCCGCTCGGCCTGATGCGCCAACTGCTCGGCCCGCCGGCGCAGCGGCTCCGGCCACGGACCGTCAATGAAATCCTCACGGCGGTAGATCAAGAGAAGACGCGCGTCACGCGGGTTCTCTCGTACCCAGGCGCAGGCAAAGCGGACGGCCTCGACCGCGCCCGTAATCGTTTCACCGTCGGTCAGCCGCGCGAGGAAGTCGCTTTGGAAAGACTCGACCGTCTCGAGCCACAGGTCCGCCAGCAACGCCTCGCGCGAGGCGTAGCGGTGGTAGATCGACCCGACCGGCGCCCCCAGCTGCCGCGACAGGCGCGCGAGCGTCAGGCGCGCCGGGCCGTCGTCGGCGGCTAAATCGCGCGCCGCGGCCAGAATCGCTTCGCGGTGGAACTTGGCGGGCCGAGCCATGATAGTATTAGAATACTCATTCTAGAATGAACAGTCAAATACTGCCTGACGGCTCGCCCTGTGCGAGAACCACGTACTCAGGCGCGGCCGACGACGCGCCCGAGCTTGCCCTCGATGATCTCCTCGGCTTCGCGTACGATGCGGTCGATCAGCTCCTTGACCGTCGGGATATCGTGAATCAGGCCCATCACCTGCCCGGCCGACATCACGCCCTTGTCGACGTTTCCTTTCTCTAGCACTTCTTGCTTGTTCACGGAGCCGGCCACGTAGGGCGCGATGTCGGCAATCGTGGCCGTGCCGGTTCCCTCGATCTCCAACACCTTGTCGACGGTCGGCGTGTGCAACACGCGTTCGGTGTTACGCAAAGTGCGCATCACCAGCTTGGTGCTGCGCTCGTCGGCCTCGACCAGTGCCTGCTTGAGCCCGTCGTGCACCGGAGCTTCTTTTGTCGCAACGAATCTCGTACCCATGTTGATGCCGTCCGCACCGAGGCCGAGAGCGGCGACCAGTCCACGGCCGTCGCCGAAGCCTCCGGAGGCGACGATCGGCACGTCGAGCGCGTCGGCCGTCACCGGAACCAGAATCAGCGAAGTCACGTCGTCCTCACCGGGATGGCCGGCGCATTCGAAGCCGTCGATGCTGATCGCGTCGCATCCGACCTTCTGCGCCTTGATCGCATGGCGGACCGAGGTGCACTTGTGGATCACCTTGATGCCGGCCGACTTGAGTTGCTCCATGTAAGGTTCGGGATTGCGGCCCGCGGTCTCGATGAACTTGATCCCTTCCTCGACGCAAACGTCGATATAGCCCGGATAATCGGGCGGCGAGAGCGACGGAAGAAAAGTCAGATTGATGCCGAAAGGCTTGTCGGTCATGTCGCGGCACTTGCGGATCTCGTCTCTGAGAGCGTCCGCCGTCGGATACGTAAGCGCCGTCATGAAACCCATGCCTCCAGCGTTGGCGACCGCCGCCGTCAGTTCGGCCTTAGCGACCCACATCAGGCCCCCTTGGATGATGGGGTATTCCACTCCGAAGAATTCCGTGATTCGCGTCTTGAGCATGTTGATCTCTCCTTATCTTGTCTCGCGCTGATTCATCCATAGCGGCGCGGGTGAGCCAAACCCGGCGCCACCACTGCCAAAGCCGGCGTCATTTACGGTTGTGACGCCCGGCCAGTCCGAAGAGTCTTCGCGTCACGCCGCGAGAAATGGGACCGCGAAAAGCCATCAGCGCCTGATTCTTGAGTCCCGGGATGCACAGCAACGTCCCCTTGCGCAGCCCATCGAGCGACGCCGCAACGACCTCCTCCGGCGTCTGCCACACAAACGACGGAAAGCGCCCGGCATCGGTACCGGCGACTTGCTGGAACTCGGTCCGAGTAAACCCCGGGCAAAGCGCTTGGACGCGCACTCCCGTGCCTTGCAGTTCCTCGTGGAGCGCCTCGGTAAAGCTGGTAACGAATGCTTTGGTTGCGCCGTAAACCGCAAAGTACGGCGTCGGTCCGAAACCGGCGCCCGACGAAACATTGATCACCGCGCCGCGGCCACGCGCCACCATCGCAGCTACGGCGGCATGGCTGAGACGGGTTAGCGCCGAGACGTTCAAATCGATCATCGATGCTTGCCGTTCGATGCCGCTCTGGAAAAAGCAGCATTCGACGCCGAAACCCGCGTTGTTGACGAGCAGCTCTAGCCGCGATTCCTGGCCAACGGCGGTCTCTACGCGTGCCAGGTCCTCGGCGATCGTCAAGTCGGCCGGCAGCACCTCGACCGACGCGCCGCCGCGCCGAGCAAGCTCTTGCGCCAGATCCTCGAGCGCCTCTCGACGTCGCGCCACGACGATCAGATCCCAGCCGTTCTCGGCCAGTCGCCGGGCGAATGCGCGGCCGATTCCTGAAGATGCCCCGGTCACGAGCGCCTTGGGTCGTTCCTTGTCGGTGTTCACGGGCCGTTCCCCCTCACTGAGGTTTCGCGCAGCCGCAACAATACGTCGCAAGGCGGCCCGTGCAAGCATCAGCCGGCCCTCCTACGCGGCCTCATTGCAGTGTGCCCCCGGGGTGATAGGATAATTTTTTTGTTGCCTCGCTTAGGAAAGCATGACCAGTACGCCAAACACCGCTCGACGAAGCCACGGCACAGCCGGCGCTCTGCTGCCGGCCGAGCAGCTCGAGCAGCAGATGGCCGAGGCCAGTGCCGAGGAGATCGTCGCCTGGGCAGTCGAAGCCTTCGGCGAGGGCCTGGTCGTGAGTACCAGCTTCGGCATTCAAGCCGCCGTGACCTTACATCTGGTCTCGCGCGCAAATCCGAAGATCGCAGTCGTCTGGATCGACACCGGCTACCTTCCGCCGGAAACGTACTTGTTTGCCAGGGACCTGACCGAACGGCTCGGCCTCAATCTAAAGACATACCAATCGCCGATGAGTCCGGCGCGCATGGAGGCGCTGCACGGGCGTTTGTGGGAGAGCAACGACGTGGAGGCACTCAACCTCTACGATCGCATCCGCAAGGTGGAACCGATGCAGCGTGCGTTAACCGAACTCGGCGCCACGGCCTGGATCTCCGGCATCCGTGCCGAGCAGACCGAGCACCGCAGCCGCCTACCCCGCATCGACATGCAGGGCAAGTTGTACAAGATTTCGCCGATCCTGCGTTGGACGTCGAAAGACGTGCACGACTACCTCGCGAAGTACCAGCTGCCTTACCATCCGTTATTCGATCAAGGCTACACCACGGTCGGCGATTGGCACTCGAGCCGGCCGCTCACGGCCGAAGACACGCACGAACGCGACACTCGCTTCGGCGGCAAGAAGCAAGAGTGCGGCCTGCACCTGACGCCGGAAGAAGCCGAGAGCCTCGACTCGAGCGGCCTCTGACGTCCGGCTTGAGGCGGCGCCCTTGCGCCGCGCTCAGTCCAATCAGCGCACTACTTCTTCACAGAAGTAGATGCCGGCATGACCGCCCTTGCAGTTTTTGCCGCACTCAAAGCGCCCTTCGGGGTCGCTTGCCAAGTGGCTCTCGGCCGCCTGGCGGCAGCCGTCCAAACTGGAGAAGGTGCCAAGATCGACCGGCGGACTCGACTCGTCGCTGGGGGAGAAGTACGCTTCCCTCTTCGCGCTCCGCGACCCGCCCTCGCAGCGACAGCTCGATCCAGAGCAGCAGAGCGCTGTGCACGTGGGGGCGCGCACACACAAGTACTGGTGTCTCAGCGCTCGTGACGTTTTGGGCTGCGGGGCGGGAGCCGCAGTACTTTCGCTGGACGGTGCCGATCGAGCACCGGCTCTTCGCGGCCAGCCGGAAGCTGCCCCCCCTCGCCTCCGGGAAGCCGACGAGCCTCCGGGTGGCGAAGTCGGAGAGCCTCTCGGCGGCCGGTGAGCCGGTCACGGTGGAGGCGCGCGTGAAGTGCGAGCGCCGCGGCG
>CAZJCO010000224.1:0-5065 GCA_964544375.1 uncultured Myxococcales bacterium | reverse complement strand
CCCAATGGTAGCACACACCGAACTCCTTGCCGCCCAATGGACCAATCCGCGGACACGTCCACAGGTCGGTGGCAAAGCCCGCAGCCTTTGCCCCCTTCAACAGCAGCCGCTCCAGGCGCCGGCGCTGGGAGCCGTCGAGCCAGTGCACGCAGGAGGGGCAGCGAGTCACGCAACCTACGGCCGGGCGAGGCATAGGTCGAAAACCCTCGGCCGAAGCCGAAACGCGCCGACATATTCGCGCCGCCGGTAAACGCCACGGTCGCATAGCCCGCGCTACGAAGCTGTTCGGCGAGGGTAGGCACGTCGTCCGCCAAGCGCAGGGGCGGCCGGACCGCGAGCAGGCCGTGTTCGGCCGGATACAATCCGGTCAACATCGACGCATGCGACGGCCGCGTCCACGCCGATTGACTGACGGCCGATTCGAACAGCACGCTGGCGTCGGCCAGACGATCGAGATTCGGCGTCGTTGGGCGACGATAACCGTAGGCTCCCATGTGATCGGCACGCAGCGTGTCGATCGAAATCAAAACGACATTGCAGTCTTCACACAGGCCCTTGCCCACCGGGGACGCGAAGTCCCGGCAGCCTGTCGCGCAGAACGCGGTGACGCTCAGGCAAAAGAAACCCACCACGACGCGGGCAGCATGCGGGCAGCTCACGCGCTCGATCCGCGGTCGGGATCCAGACCGAGCCGTTCGGAGGCCATTCGGAATTCAAGCAACTCGATCAGTCGATCGCAACGCTGCTCTCCGCCAATCGCTTCGAGCAAACTCTGCCGGTCGAGAGCTTCGAGCGGCAGCGCCACGCTCAATCGGTTGACGGCGGACTCGAGATCCGTCTTGCCCAACAACTGCGCGAGCGCCGCTTCGGAAGTCTCTGCCGCCTGGCTGTCTTCCGAGCTTGCAAGATATCTCTCGACGCAACGCCTCAGTCGATTTCGCAGCGGTCTCATCCGGTGGGCCAGAATCGGAACCTCGTAAAGCGATTGTGCTTCGACCACGCGGTAGGGATGCCCGCTCTCTTGTTCGCATCGGATTCGGAAGCGGCCGGTCCCATGGAGAACGATCAACGATCGTCCATCTTCGAGCGGCTCGTGCGCGACGATTCGGCCGTCACAGCCGACCTCATGCACCGGCACCGGCTCGCGCTGCGCGCAGTCGCGTGCCAACACCATCCCGATCGTGCGGTCTCCGGCCAGCGCATCGGACAACATCGCCCGGTAGCGCGGCTCGAAGATGCGAAGCGGCACCGAAACGTTCGGGAAGAGCACGACGGCCCCGAGAGGAAAGATTCTGAGCGACGGCGGAACTTCCGGCATTCGGCAAAGGCTAGCAGAGACCGCTGCGACGCTCTATTCGCAGAGGATCTTGGCGCCCCGTACGCTACAGGGGATTGCTTGCGCGCTCACGCAGGGGCCGCTTCCCGGAACCTCGCCGAATAGGGACGAGAGCGACAACCGATTGTGATTGCCGAGCGTATCGAGTTCCACGTTCTTGGCCCGCAACTTGAGTCGAAACACCTGCCGCGAATCCACACGCTTGACCGTCGCCGTTCGGATTCCCGCGGCTTCCGGTATTTCCGCTTTGCGGTCTTTGAAACGAAAGACTTTGCCGTGGTTCCGTACATCGGTCCATGCGGTCGAAGGAAGCAGTGCTTGATACAAGATGCTTCCGGCATCCGAACGCAGGGCCAGCAAGAAGCCGTTCTGCGCTGGCGTCACTTGAACGGCCTCGAGCGGCGCCTCCGCTTTTACGAGCAGGCCGTCTTGCGGTCCTGGCCGGATGATCAACCGCAGTTTCACCTTGGACAGCGGCAAGCGGTCGGCGGCACCACACGCCCCGGCCGAGCAACGGTCGAGGACCGTGCAAAAGTCACCGTCGTCGCAGGGTGCCGTATTGGCGATGTGCGCGCAGGCGCCGAGTCCGTCGCACACATCGTCGGTACACGGATTTCCGTCCGAACCGCAAGCAGCGCCCTGCGGGCTGGCACAAATGCCGAGAGCTGCGCTGCAGGCATCCTGACACTCGCCGCCACCGACGCAGGGATCCCCCAGATGCAAGGAGCATTGCTCCGACTGGCAGAAGTCAGGACCATTACAGAAATCGCCGTCGTCGCAGGAACCTGTCCGCTCACTGTGAATGCAGGATCCGGCGCCACTACACACGTCGCTGGTGCAGGGATTGCCGTCGTCGGAGCACGGTTGCAGCGCCGGAACCAAGCAGTGACGACGAAGTTCGTCGCATTGGTCCGCGCACTCCGCACCGCCGCTGCATGGGTCTCCGGAATGCACCGAGCAGGCACCGTTTAGACATTGATCCGTGCCGTTGCAGAAGACCCCGTCATCGCAGGGGCCCTCGAGCGCCGACGACACGCAGCCCGTCGCCGGGCTGCAACTGTCGAGAGAACAGGAGTCGCCGTCCTCACAAGCCGAGTCGTCCGGCACGTGGACGCAGGCCGCCCCCAGACAACTGTCGATCGTGCAGTCGATCCCATCGTCGCAGCTGGAAAGATGGACGCAGTCATGCGCGGCGGGATCGCAGGAGTCCGCACTGCAGCCGTCTCCGTCGTCGCACAAGGGCACCGCCGGGTAGCCGGGCGTGGCGGCAATACAGCCCTCGTCTTGGCAATCGGCGCTGCAACCGTCGCCGCCGCTCGTGTTGTTGTCGTCGCAGGTCTCGCCCGGTTCAAGTTGGCCGTTGCCGCAGACACTACACGGCGTGAGTGTTTGGTCGAGCAACACGGCAGGCGCCGGGGTTACCGTTCCAGAGACGATCGGCGGCAGGGCCGGCGTGCCGTAGACAAAGGTATTGCTGCCCTGCGTCCCGCCGGCGCGCAGCGTCGCCGAGGCCTCGATCGTCAGCAGCCGGTGACTGGTGAGTCGGGTGCTACCGAAATCGGCGTCGTTGGTGAGCGTACTCGCTGCCGGAACCGTCAGGTTACAAGCTTCGGCCGCGACCACGCTCGTGACCGAAGCGCTCCCGCCGCCGCGGCTGAGCAAGCTCCCTCCCAATACAAGGTCGCCGGTAGCACGCAGCGCGGTGTTGCCGGCGGCGCCGCCGTTGCCGGTCGTGGTGTCGACGGCGCCTGCCAACTGCATGCTGCCGTCGACGTCGAAGTCGACGTCGCAACCGCCGCTGCTGCCACCGAGACAATCGATCGAAGAACTCGCACCCGTAACGAGCGCGCCGGCGGCAAACACCGATAGGGTGCCGGCGCTGCCCTGGTTCCCTTGGGCGTTGAGTTGGATCTCACCGCCCAGGCGCACGTCTCGTAGGGCGTCAATCAACAAGTCGCCGCCGAAACCGTCGGGCAAGGCACCGTTCGAGCGAATTCGGCTGCCGAAAGACAGCAGTACGTCACGTCCCGCCTGCAGTTCGACTATACCGCCATCGCCGCCGAACGAATCGATCGCCGAGCTGTGCCCGTTGGAGGAAATCTCCGCCGCGCTGCCGAACAGCAGGTCGCGGCCGGCCGCCAGAGAAAGATCGCCACCGAAGCCTGCGCCGGCGTTGGAGTTGGCAAGAACCGCATCGGACAGGATCAGATCGCCGCCTGCCGTCAAGTCGATGGTACCGCCGTCAAAGTCTCCGCCGCTGGCATCGAGCGTTCGGTTGATCACGAGGTCGCCGGCGGCGAACAGCAACAGATCGCCGCCGCCACCTTGGCCACCCCCCGTAACCGTTATTTGTCCGTCGACCGTAACCGCGCCGCGGCCGGAATCGATTGAGACGGAGCCGCCGTCGCCGTCGATTGCGGTCGACGAAACGTTGATCGTCCGCCGCACGGTGATGTCGCCGGCCGCGCCCAAGTCAACGTCGCCGGCGGTGAGCCCCGACGCTCGCACAATACCGTTCAGGTCGATTGCCCCGCCGCCGACGGTGCACGTGCCTCGATCGCAATCGGCATTGCTCGCGCAGGCTAGGTTCGGGTCGCGCGAACATACGGGAGATGCGCAGCTGCCGAAGCCGCAGTCGGAATCTACGGCGCACGAAACGCGCGGATCGCCCACGCAGAAGCCGTCGGTCCCACAAGGCCCGACTTGGCAATCGTCTACCGAAGAACAACGCCGGCCGGCATTGAGAGTGCAGAGACGCAAGGTGCAGGTTCCCGGACGGCACGCGCTATCGCTCGTGCACAACCGCGAGGAATCCAGCAAACAGCGACGCCGCGCCGAGATCGAAAGAATGCCACCGTCGATCCCCCCCGCACCGTTGGCTCCGCGCACCAGCAGCGCGACCGTGTTCCCCGTCGTCGCAACAAAATCGCCACAGAGAATAGCAGCAGCGCCTGCTCCCGTATCGATTACGCCGCCCGGATCAACGCGCACGGTACGCGTTCCGAAATCGAGCAGAGCACCGTCGACGAGTTCGATCGTCTGATTGATCACGCAGGGATCCGCGCTCGGCGAACAGACTTGATCTGCCGAAACGACGTTACTGATCGTCGCAAAGGCCGAAGACGGCAAGAGCCAAACCAAGGCCAGACCGAGCCAGCATGACTTTTTCAACAGTTCACCTCCCCAGATGCTAGGCATAGCGTATTCGGACGAGCTTCGTCCAGCGCCGAAGGGCACAGAAATATCAAAGTTGACATCCCCCGCCCTGCCGCGGTACTAATCGCCTTGCTCCTCGCGGCAGTGCCGCCATGATCGAAGAGAACATGCGGCAACTCGCCACAGCCCTGCTAGCGCTCTGTTTTGCTTTCGCGTCGGCGTCGGCTCTCGCTGCGCCCTCGGCACAGACCATCGAAGTGCTCTACAACGCCGACGGGACGACTTTCGACGGAGTCACCAGGGGCGACGAATGGCGTAGTTGGGTGGAGACCGCCGATGGGTTCACCGTCGCCCCCGCTTCTGACGGCAACTGGCATTACGTCCGCGACTACATTGGGGACACGCCCGTCCTCGACGCCGCGCGCGCTGCCTCGCTCCCATCAACCGGCTCGCGCCGTGCACTCTGCCTGTGCGCTAGAGCAGGCGGTCACACGTGCTGTGACCACACTCTTATCTGTATTTTTTTTCCAGGCAGAAGACGGCATACGAGATCGGTCTCGGCATTCCTGCTGA
>CAZJCO010000223.1:0-5065 GCA_964544375.1 uncultured Myxococcales bacterium | reverse complement strand
CAACGCGGAGGTGTCCAGAGCGAACGCCGAGGCCGGTGCGACCGTGATACCGTCGAGCACTTCCACCGACTTTTCTATAACGTGGGAACCCGGCGCGGCAAAGCCCGAGGGCGCAGCCGTTTGGCGAGATCGGCCGGATGGAGTAGTTAAGCCTGCCGTGAGCGTCGAATTGCACAAGCAGCGGGCGGCGAGTTCCGTGGCATGCGCGGTGATTACGGTCTCCGACACGCGCGATGCCGACAGCGACGGTTCTGGCAAGGAGATCTGCGGCCGGCTCGAGGCGGCTGGCCACCGCGTCGTTTCCTACCGCATCATTCCCGATGATCCCGAACGGATCTCGGCCGCGCTGCGCGCACTGACAGGTGACGTAGCGATCGATGCGGTGATCACGAGCGGCGGTACCGGCGTGGCGCCGCGGGACAACACGTTCGACGTCCTCGAGCGCCTGCTGACGCGCAAGCTCGACGGCTTCGGCGAGCTCTTTCGTTCGCTCAGTTATGCCGAGATCGGTTCCGCCGCGATGTTGTCGCGCGCTCTCGGCGGCTTGGTCGGGACCACTCTAGTGTTTTCGCTTCCGGGTTCGACGGCGGCCTGCCGGTTAGGGATGGAAAAATTGATCGTCCCTGAGTTGGGGCACGCCGCCGCGCTGGCAAATCCCAACAAGTGGTCGTGCTGAGTATGGAAGCGGTGCGTGTGCGGGTGTTGTATTTCGGAATCGTGCGGGAGCGACTTGGCAAGGCGGCGGAAGAATTCGAGCTTTCCCCACCGGCGACGGTGGCGGGTTTGCTGGCGCAGCTGAGCGAGCGCTATCCCGACCTGTCGGCGGCCGTCGCGAGTCTGCGCGTTGCGGTCGACCGCGAGTACGCCGCACTCGACGACCTCATTTCGCAAGACGCTGAAGTGGCCATCATCCCGCCTGTGAGTGGAGGCTGTCGTGTTTGAAATCGTCGACCACGAGATTTTCCTGAGCGACGTCGCGGCCTCGGTCGAAGACCGCCGGGCGGGAGCCATTGCGACGTTTGCCGGTACCACGCGAGCGACCAATCGTGGTCGTCAGGTACTGCGTCTCGAATACGAGGCGTATCCGGAAATGGCCGTTTCGGAGTTCGAGAAGATCGCCGCCGAGGCGCGTGAGCGATGGCAGCTCTGCGGGCTTTCGATCGTGCATCGTACCGGAGTCGTCCCGATCGGACAGATCAGCGTTGCGATTGCCGTCTCGGCGCCGCATCGGGGAGAGGCGATCTCCGCTTGTTCCTTCGCCATCGATCGGCTCAAACACGTCGCGCCGATTTGGAAGAAGGAGCATTTCGAAGGCGGAGAGGTTTGGATCGGCTCGCTCGCCGACTGCGAGCACGGCGAACCCGACGAACCGGCGGACCACTAGCCGAGATCGGCCGCGCGGCGCTGCCTGTAGAACAAGAAGAGCACGGCCTGCGCGGTGAACAGCAGGAGCTGCCACAGCACTGCCGCGGGCAGGCGCCAGGGCGCGGCCAGGGCGGCGGTGGCGGCCGGACCCAAGGCTACCATTGCCAGATAAGGCAGCAGGCGAGGGCGCAGGCCGGCGGTTAGGCGCAGACTTTCCCGTAGCGGCCACAGCAGGGGATCGAGCGGTGCCCATAACCGGCCGGCGGGGGCGGCGCGCGCTCTTTCGTCGAGCACGCCGAGAAAGGGGATGAAACAAAAGCGGGTGAGCAACGACAGATAGATGATCGCCCCTGCGGCCAAGGCCAGCGGCGGAGCCCAGGGCTGCTCCTTCCACAGCAGCAGGATGGGAATGCGGATCGCCGCTCCGCCGGCGGCACTGAGCAGCACGGCGACGGTTAAGTTGCAAAACAGCAACGGGGCGCGCCGTACGGCGCGCCCCGCGATGTCGGCGAGGCCTGAGGAAGCACCGCCGGCGGCGCTTTGGAAACGCATGGCAAGCAGGGCGACGGTAAGAATCGTCACGCACGCGGCCAGTAGGAGCGCCAGCCGAGGACTTGCCTTGCCCGCCTCTTGCAGCTCCGAGAGCAGGGCGAGCAGGGACGAAACGCAGATCCAGAGCCACAGATCGCACCGGACCAAGTTCCATCCACGCGTCATTTCGGCGGGAAAGGTCTTCAGCAGCCAGCGTATAAGCATCGCGCTCCTCGGTTAGCCTGCGCTTGCGGCGGCGGCAAGCGCTCTCGTGTTGTCCCTCGCCGCTTCACCGTGGTAGGCTTTTCTTCTTGGCTAGGTACCGACTCTTTTCCGTCCCAGCCGTGGCTGTGTCGTTGTTGCTGCTCGCGCTGCTGCCGGGTTGCTCCGTTCTGAGGACGTCCACGGGACCGTCCTTGCGTTCGCGTGACGCTGTGGTTGCCGGTCCCTCGCAGCTCGAGGCACCGAGCCCCAAACAGCAGGCTGCTAGCCACTACCTCAAGGGTCTGCTGGCTCGCAGTCAGGGCGACAGCGAACGGGCGCTCGACGAAATGCTGCGAGCGGCCGCGCTCGACCCCTCCGAACCGCGCATTCGCCAGCACTTGGTGGAGCTCTACGTGCGCAAGGCCCAGCTGGACCGGGCAGTCGAGCAGAGCGAGGCGCTGGTAAGCGTGGCTCCCGAGCGCGCCGAGTACCGCTTGCTGTCGGCCGATTTGCTGTCGTCGGTGGGCCGCGTCGAAGAGGCCATCTCCGAATACGAGACGGTACTCGAGCATGCGCCGAACAACGAAGAAGTGCTGGTCAAGCTCGGCGCTCTCTACACGCGCCACGGCGAGTTGGGCGAGGGCGTGCGGTTGCTCGCGCGCGCGGCCACGCTCAATCCGGAGTCTTTTGTCGTGCAGTTCTACCTGGGGCGGGCTTACGCTCGAGGCGGGGATTACGACCGCGCACTGGCTGCCTACCGGCGGGCGGTTCACGCGAACCCGTCGTCGGACCAGACCTATCTCGAGATGGGCTTCGTCTACGAACAGCAGGGCACGCGTGAGAAGGCGGTCGAGAGCTACAAGAAAGCGCTCGAATTCAACCCGAACTCGCTCCTGGCTCGCCGGCAGCTCGGCGGCATCTACGTACGGGAAGGTAAGTTCGACGACGCAATCGAACAGTTCGAAGAACTCGTCGATTTGGAAGACGATCCCCTCGACACGCAGACTAAGATTGGTCTCATCAGTTTGGAGAAGGCCGACTTCGAACGAGCGGTGCTCGAGTTCAATATGGTTCTGGCCGCGCGGCCCGAAGATCATGACGTCCGCTTCTACCTCGCCGTAACCTACCACGAACTGGGAGATCTCAAGGCGGCGGAACGCCAACTGCGCTTGGTTCCAGCGACCGCCGACCGTTACGCCGACGCTCGGATCCACCTCGGCCAATTGCTTTACGAGCAGGGAAGGGCCGAAGAGGCGGCCACGGCGGTCGGAAAACTGCTGGCCTACGATCCGGTCAATGTGCGTGCGCTGCGTTACCTGATCGAACTCGAAGAGGTGGAGCACCATTACGATCAGGCGCTGGCCTACGCACGACGTTTGGTCGAATCCGATCCCAAGAACGACGAATTCCTCTATCGCATGGCATGGGTTCACGAAAAAGCCGGCCAGCGCGACGAAGCCGTTCGGATCTTGCGGCAAGTGATCGAGTTGAACCCGGACAACGGCCCGGCGTTGAACTTTCTCGGCTATACCTTCGCCGAACAGGGCGTGAACCTCGAAGAGGCCGAGCGGCTGATCAAGCGGGCGCTTGAGTTACACCCCAACGATGGCTTCTTCATGGACAGTTTGGGTTGGGTCTATTATCAGCGGGGCGATTACCAGGCCGCGGTCGAGCAACTCGAACGCGCAACCCAGTTGTCGGGCAACGACCCGGTGATCGGCGAACACTTGGCGGACGCTTACCGCAAAGTAGGCCGAGCGCTGGATGCGGTGCGCGTGTACCGCGATTGTGAAGCGAGGACGAACGACTCCGTGCAACGCCAACGGGTCGGTGAGAAGCTGCTAGAGCTCGAGGGCCGTGCGAAGTCGATGCCGTCGGGGTCCTGAGCAGCTCGCCTCCGCGACCCGTTACGCGATCCTCATGGTCTTTTGCGTGACGTCGGCGTTTTCTGCCGGCTGTGCGGCATCTCGCCGGCAAACGCGGGCGACCGCTCCACCAGTCGCGAAAAAACGGCTGCCGGCATGGCCGGACCTCTACCGGCTACTGGCCCGGCGGCACGAGGCGTTTGCCTCCTTTCAGGGACAGGGAAGCCTGATCTACGAAAGCGCCGACGAGAAAATACGTACCGCGCACATGGTCGTCGTCAAAGCGCCCGAACGAATTCGCATCGATTTTCGCAGTCCCTTCAGCCTTACCTATACGGTCGCCAGCGATGGTCGCGAGTTGAGCGCCTACGACCGAGGAGAAAAGGTGCTCTATCGAGGCATGCCAACGGTAGAAAACCTCGCCCGCTACACGCGGGTGCCGCTGCCGCTCGAATCGTTGATCGCATTGCTGCGCGGGCTTCCGCCGTTGCCCGACGAGACCCTCGGCGGCAAGGTCGAAGCAGTCGGAGACCGTTGGTACTGGAGCGCTACACTGCCGGACGCGACCGGCTTGACGGTGTTGTTTGATTCCGCGACGACGCTTGCACGGCAGGTCCGACTGGCCACGGCGCAAGGCGGGCTCGATGTCAACTTCGACGGTTTTGTCGACGTCGGCGGCGAACGTGCCGCGCAGCGCATTGCCGCTCAGTTGCCGGGAGGCGCGCGCGTCGAGATAAAGTACGGTACCATTTGGCGAGACCGCGACCACCGCGACAGTGCCTTCCGATTGCAGGCGCCGGCGGGAGTGCGCGTGGTCGAGATGGCCGGCTCGCCGTAAAGCGAAGCCGCAGCGAAAGGTGACGATGGCTTCAGGCAAATCGATGTGCCGGTGTTTGCTAGCGACCGCGGCGATTTCGCTGTTCGTGTTTGCAGGGTGTAACGGCGACCGGCCGTCGCGGCAGGCCAGCGAATCTTCTTCCGAAAGCGCGACTCCGGCGACCGGCGACGCTATCGTCGAAGGCACGATCGGCGACGCTTCGAACTTGATCCCGATGCTCGCCGGCGACAGCTCGTCGCACGACGTCGCTGGACTGATCTTC
>CAZJCO010000222.1:0-5068 GCA_964544375.1 uncultured Myxococcales bacterium | reverse complement strand
CCAGGCCCGGTGACCGAGTCGGGCGAGCTAATCTCCGTCTCTGCGGTCGTCCAGACATGGCCCGCCTGGCTCCGCGCCGCGTCGGGGCTGCGGCTGGCCAGCGGGGCGGAAGCGGCCCGCCTGCCGGCCTATGGAATCGGCATCGTGGCTGCCTTTTGGACCTTGCAGCGGCTGCTCGCCGGCCTCTGAAGCAGCCGGCTGGGACGCTTCGACGAACGGACGCGGATGTAGCCAAGCGGTTTGCCGGCCGTAGAACAATCCGTAATAAGGAGTGCGGACACTCCGCGAGCAATTCTAGTGGCACGACAGGATTCGAACAGTTCGGGGCGGATCGCCTTGGAAGACGTCTGCATGGCCTACGGCGGGCGAACGGTGTTCGAGCACCTTAGCTGCGCCTTTCCCGCCCGCAAGATTTCGGTCATCCTCGGCGGCAGCGGGCTCGGCAAAAGTACCATTTTGCGACTGATCGGCGGTCTGGTGCGTCCTCAATCCGGTCGCGTGTTGGTAGACGACGATGACGTCACCACCCTGGCGGGCGGAGCGCTGTACCGCGTGCGTCGCAAGCTCGGCATGATGTTTCAGGGCGGCGCCCTGCTCGATTCGCTCACGGTATTCGAAAACCTGGCTCTGCCGTTGCGCGAACACAGCAAGCTGAGCGAAGACGCGATCGCTCTGGCGGTACGGCGCAGACTGACGGCGGTCGGACTCGGCCGTGTCGACGACTTGCTCCCCGGACAACTCTCCGGGGGTATGGTGAAACGCGTGGCCCTGGCGCGCGCCTTGATGCACGACCCGATCGGCGTGCTTGCCGACGAGGCCTTCTCCGGTCTCGATCCGATTTCGATCAAACGTATCGAGGCGTTGCTGGTCGGCATCAACCGGCAGATGGGAATGACCATGGTACTGGTTTCGCACCACGTCCCATCGACTCTACGCATGGCCGACCGCGTGCTCCTGCTACTGCCCGGGCGCTCGATCTGCGGATCCCCCGAAGAGCTACGAAACAGTGACGATCCTCAGGTGCGAGGATTCCTCGACGAGCAGTGGGCGGGCGAAAGCGTTGCTGCTGATTTCGACGAAGTGGAAATCAGCAACGGACGAAGGTGAGAAGATGGTCCGCGCGATCAATAGACTCGGCCGCCATGCACTCGAGTTCGTCGAACACCTCGGACGCCTTGCGCTCTTCACGGGACGTATTCTCGTCGTCTGCTGCCGACCGCCGCTGCGCCTGCGGCAACTGATCGACGAGGTCTACAAGCTTGGCGTCTTATCGCTCGTCTTGATCAGCGTCTGTGGCATGGCCGTCGGCATGGTTCTCGGCTTGCAGGGCTACAACACGCTGGTGCGCTTCGGCGCCGAAGAGGCCCTCGGTGCGGTCGTCGGCCTCAGCCTGGTTCGTGAGTTGGGACCGGTACTGACCGCCTTGCTGGTGACCGGACGAGCGGGTTCCGCAACTGCCGCCGAAATCGGGGCGATGGTCGCCACCGAGCAGCTCGACGGACTGCGCATGATGTCGATCGATCCCGTCGACATCGTCGTCCGTCCGAAAGTCTTGGCGATGGTCATCGTCATGCCGCTTCTCGGGGCCATCTTCATCACCTCCGGACTGTTCGGCGGATACCTCATCGGCGTGGGTCTGATGCACATCGAAGCCGGAACCTTCATGAGCGCCCTGATCAACTCCGTCACCTTCCGCGACGACGTCGCCGGGAGCCTTCTAAAAACCGGCATCTTCGGCGTTCTCGTCGGCCTGATCGCGACCTATCGCGGCTATCACGCCGAACCGACGGCGGAAGGCGTAAGTTCGGCGACGACTTCGACGGTGGTCGTTGCATCGGTTACCGTTCTCATCTTCGACTACTTCATTACCGCCTTGTGGGGAGTGTAAGCATCATGCGCAACGGAACGTCACGAGAGTTCGTCGTCGGATTGTTCGTTCTCGTCGGCCTCTCGGCTCTGGCCTACCTGTCGTTCACGATCGGAGGTGCCAGCTGGGGCCGCCGCGACGGCTTGTCGCTGCATGCGGTATTCGACCAAATCGCCGACCTCAAGGTGCGCGCGCCGGTCGACATCGCCGGGGTCTCGGTCGGCCAGGTAACCAAGATCGAACTCAAGGACGATTACCGCGCCGACGTCGAGTTCGAAATCGATCCGCGGATCGCACTTCCGATCGACACATCGGCGGCGATCGTCACATCGGGGCTTCTGGGAGACCGCTATATTGCACTCGAACCCGGCGCCGAGGATCGCTACCTCGGTCCCGGAGAGGAAGTCGTCTACACCGAGTCCGCGTTGGTGCTCGAGCGCGTGGTGGGCAAATTCCTCTACAACTTCAGCACGGGAAAGGATTGAAAACGTCATGCGAGGTCCCCTGCTTGCGGCTGCCTTGTTCCTCGTTCTCGCCGGCCAGTTCGCGGCCGGCACTCCGGCGGTTTGTGCCGGCGAGGCGAACGCCGGGTCCGATCCTTGGGAACGTGTCAATCGGCCAGTCTTTTGGTTCAACGACAAACTCGACGTCTATCTGCTCGAACCGCTGGCGCGCGGTTATCATCGGCTGATGCCGGATCCGGCCGAAGCCGCGATGCTTCGCTTCCTCGACAATCTGCGGACTCCGGTCGACGTCGCCAACAATCTTCTGCAAGGAAAAATCGAACCCGCCCTGACCCACGTCGGCCGCTTTTACATCAACACGACGATGGGCCTCGGCGGGCTGCTCGATCCAGCCGGTAGCGCCGGCCTCAAATCCAGCCCGGAGGACTTCGGTCAGACGCTCGGCCGTTGGGGCGTGCCCGGCGGCCCCTACCTGGTCCTTCCTTTTCTCGGCCCCTCCAGCGCGAGGGACGCCCTGGGACTGGGAGCCGACTCGGTGTTGCGCGTGTGGCCTTACTTCGTCGACGATCTCGTCTGGATTTCGGCCGGCGCTGCAGCCGGCGTCATCACACGGGCCTCGCTGCTAGAAGAAATTGAAAGCGCCAAACGAAGTTCGCTCGACTATTACGCCTTCATAAGGAACGCTTACCTGCAGCGGCGCCAGGCACTGGTCGAAGACAGCCCGGAAAAGCCGCAGGAAGACGCGGAAGACCTCTACTACTTCGACTTCGAAGAAGACGAAGAGGACTAGAAACCGCTGGGGAGACGAGGAACAGCGCGCATGCCAACACGACCGAACAGTTCCCGAGCGCGGCGCTCCGGCGCAGCGGCCGCCGAGACATGGGCGACGCATCTGCTGGCGGCCTGCCTGGCAACCTCCTGGATCATGACCGCCGGCGTCACCGTTGCGTTCGCCGAAGACGCCGTCGCACCGGCTGCCGGTTCACCAGAGGCTTTCGTCCATTCGATCGCCAGCGAAGTAGTCGCCATCCTGCGTAACGAAGCCCTCGGCACCGAACAAAAGAAAGTCAAGCTCGAAGGCGAATTGGACTCCTGCTGCGACTTCGAAACGACGTCCAAACTCGTCCTGGCAAGGAACTGGCGCAAGTTCTCCGACACACAACGCGGGGAGTTCGTAGCCTTGTTCAAGCGCTATCTGATCGTTACCTACCGCGGCAACATCGACGCCTACGGTGGAGAAACGGTTGCCATCGCCGGTGGCCGTGAAGAGGCACGCGGCGACTACACGGTCATGACCAAGGTTCAGCGAGATGGCGCCGAAGACATTATCGTCGACTACCGCCTGCGCCGTACGGCGGATGGCCAGTGGCGGATCATCGACATCATCGCCGAAGGCATCAGCTTGGTTTCGAACCTACGATCCCAGTTCCAGGAAGTCGTTTCCCGAGGCGGGGCGGAAGGTTTGCTCTCTGCCCTTCGCGAGAAGATCGACGAGAGCGATACCCCGGCGACGCCGAAAGAGCAGCCGGCGCCGCCGGGTACGATCGGAGCCTAGCTCGGATTCACGGCATCTTCGGCATCGCCGGAGGAGCCATCTTCTTGGCCGAATCGACCGCCTTTTGTGCGTCCTGCACCCCGCCGAGCGAGTCTTCGGCTTGCTTCTGCATCGAAGCGACATTGCTCGCCTCGCGCCGTGCATCGCTCAAAGCCGAAGCGACCTCCGAGTTGTTGGGCTCGAGGTTGGCCGCCTTGAGGCACAACGGTAGCGCCTCGGCATACTGTTTGGCCTTCACCTTTTCCAAGCAGCCGCTCACGCTCGGATCGGCCGCCTTTTCGAGCGCTTTGCCGACCATCCCGGCCGCCCCCTCACTGGCGGCAGTGCCAGCTCCGGACGGTGCGGCCGCCGGCTGCTTGGCCCCCTCGTGTCCGCCCTGACAGCCGAGCAGCGCAATCGAGACGAATAACGTAACAATGAATCTGTTCATGACAGTCCTCCCGCCGGCGCGCGTTGGCCGCATGGTCGAACGCGCGCGTCCTTTCGCGGGCCGCGTTTCCGCGTTTGGCGAAGATCAAGTCGATTTTTCAAGAACGCCGCCCGACGAGTATCAAAGTGCAAGCACCCCCTACGCAGGGGCGATGGCGCTGTCAACCACGGGCAATGCCGCCGCTCGAGCGCCGCTCGCAACTCGGTTGACTCCGGCACCGCGCGGGGTACTGAATCCAACAGCCCAGAAACGAGGAGATCAGATCGTGCCGACAAGCTTCCGTGTGTTCGTCATTGGCTTTACGCTGGCAAGCCTGCTGCTTTCCGCAGCGGCGGTGCGGGCCGAGGCCCCGATCGCCGACAATCTCAAGTGTTATCGGATCTCCGACCCCCATCAGTACCGTGCAGCGGTAGCCCTGGCCGGACGCGTTTTCGGCGACGAGACGCGCTGCTCGGTCGAAGTAAGCGCCAGCTACTACTGCGTACCGGTGGCCGCCGAAGTCGATTCGAGCGACGCACCCGCAGTGCAGGTGGAAGGCCAGGAGCTGCGCGACGATCGTATCTGCTACAGCATTCAGTGTCCGCAGGACGAACCGGCCTCGCGAGAGATCACCGACCGCTTCGGAACGCGCAGCGTCGAGCGGCAGCAGGCGGAATTGCTGTGCGTGCCGGCTGCCCCAGGAACCGTCGAGCGAGCGCGACGAGGCCGCGCCGCGCCGGCGGCGGGCGAGCCGTGGTACGCCGATTCGCCGC
>CAZJCO010000221.1:0-5084 GCA_964544375.1 uncultured Myxococcales bacterium | reverse complement strand
ACGTTCACGTGAGGCTTGGTTCGCTCAAACTTCGCCTTTGCCATCCCTGTCTCCTCCTGGGGACCCTTGAGCCGCTACTCAGACCCCGACCGCACGTGCGGTCAGCTCTTCGGACACCGCCGCCGGCACCGGCTCATAGTGCGCAAACTGCATCGTAAACGTCGCCCGCCCTTGGGTGCGCGACCTCAATTCCGTTGCGTAGCCGAACATGTTGGCTAGCGGGACCATGGTCCGCACGACCTGCGCACCAGCACGCGCGGTCATATTCTGGACTCGTCCCCGACGACTGTTGAGGTCGCCGATGACGTCTCCCATGTATTCCTCCGGAACGACGATCTCCACCGACATCACCGGCTCGAGTAGCTGCGGCGAGGCCTTGGCGGCAGCATCCTTGAACGCCATCGAACCGGCAATTTTGAAGGCCAGTTCGGACGAGTCGACTTCGTGGTAAGAGCCGTCGACCAGCTTGGCCCTGCAATCGACGACCGGGTAGCCGGCGAGAGGCCCGGAGCTCATGGCTGACTCGATTCCCTTACCTACCGCCGGAATGTATTCGCGCGGGATGACGCCGCCCTTGATCTGGTCGACGAATTCGAAGCCCCCCCCGGCCTTGAGCGGACCGAGTTCGATACAGACGTGCGCGTACTGGCCGCGACCGCCCGACTGTTTTACGAACCGCGTATCCTGCGAGACCGTCTTTCGGATGGTTTCCTTGTACGCGACTTGCGGCTTGCCGACGTTGGCATCGACCCCAAACTCTCGGGTGAGCCGATCAACAATGATCTCGAGATGCAGCTCGCCCATCCCGGAAATCAAGGTCTGCCCTGTTTCCTCGTCGGTAGTGATACGGAACGAGGGATCCTCGGTAGCGATCTTTTGAAGCGCGACGGAGACCTTTTCTTGATCCGCCTTGGTTTTGGGCTCGATGGCGATCGAAATGACCGGCTCCGGGAACGTGATGCTCTCGAGAAGCACCGGGGCGTTCTGTGCACAAACCGTGTCGCCGGTGGTAAGGTTCTTCGGCCCGACGACCGCCGCAATGTCACCCGCGTACACTTCCTTGACGTCCTCGCGGTTGTTCGAATGCATTTCGAGCAACCGGCCGACCCGCTCCTTCTTGCCTTTGGTGGCGTTGAGTACGGTCTCGCCGACGCGTAGGACGCCCGAATACACCCGAATGAAGCCTAAGGTGCCGACGTAAGGATCGGTCATGATCTTGAAAGCGAGCGCGGATAGCGGCTCGTCATCGGCAGCCCGACGCACGATCGCATCGCCCTTGTCCGGATGCGTTCCTTCCACCGGTGGAATGTCGAGCGGAGACGGCAGATAGTCGACTACCGCATCGAGCATGGTCTGGACACCCTTGTTACGAAAAGCCGATCCGCAGAGCACCGGAACCACCTTCATCTCGAGGGTCGCTCGACGCAGGACCGTCTTGACCTCCTTCTCGGAAATCTCGCCGCCCTCGAGGAACTTTTCCAGCAGGCCTTCGTCGACATCGGCCAAAGCCTCGATCAGGCGCTCCCGGCCGTGCTCGGCAGCCTCGGCAAGCTCTGCCGGAATTTCGCCTTCGGTCGTACGCACACCAAGATCCGCCTCGGACCAGGTGACGCTCCTCATGCCAACCAGATCGACGATTCCACGAAAATCGTCTTCTTTCCCGATCGGCAATTGGACGGCCACCGCCGGCGCCTGGAGGCGGCCGCGAATCTGCTCGACAACCGCATCGAAATCGGCGCCCATGCGGTCCATCTTGTTGACGAAGGC
Organism: uncultured Myxococcales bacterium; assembly: GCA_964544375.1. Taxonomy (GTDB): domain Bacteria; phylum Desulfobacterota; class Binatia; order UBA1149; family SPBQ01; genus CAZQYE01. The sequence continues at coordinate 3,317 of CAZJCO010000221.1, read as the reverse complement.
CAGCCGTGGCACGCCGTAACGATCCGCTTGTCGCCAGACTGTTTCCGATTGGGGTTCGACCCCGCCGACGGCGCAGAACACCGCTACCGAACCATCGAGGACACGTAGCGAGCGCTCGACCTCGATCGTGAAGTCGACGTGGCCGGGCGTGTCGATAATGTTGATGCGATGGCCGTGCCACGCGCAGGTCGTGGCGGCCGAGGTGATCGTGATCCCGCGCTCCTGCTCTTGAACCATCCAGTCCATGACGGCGGCACCGTCATGGACCTCGCCCATCTTATGGCTGACGCCCGTATAGTAGAGGATACGTTCGGTGGTCGTCGTCTTCCCGGCATCGATGTGGGCCATGATGCCGATGTTCCGAACCTTCTCTAGTGGCGATTTCCGTGCCATCTCGAAACGCTCTTGCGACTGCCTACCAGCGGTAGTGGGCGAAGGCCTTGTTGGCCTCGGCCATCCGATGCGTGTCTTCTCTCTTCTTTACCGCGGCTCCACGATTGTTTGCCGCGTCGATCAGTTCGGCCGCCAATCGGTCGCGCATGCTCTTTTCCGCCCGCGATCGCGCCTGTCCCACGATCCAACGAATCGCGAGCGCCATCTGACGGTCGTTGCGAACTTCGACCGGGACCTGGTAGGTCGCGCCACCCACACGACGGGAGCGGACCTCGACGACGGGCTTGACGTTGTCGAGCGCCTTCTTGAACACCTCAAGACCGTTTTCATGCATACGCTCTTCGATCATATCGAGCGCCCCATAAAAAATACGCTCGGCGACGCTCTTCTTGCCCTGAAGCTGCATCGAGTTGATGAACTTGGCGACGACGACCTCCTTGTACTTGGGGTCGGGAAGAATCGCTCGTCGTCGTGCCGGACCTTTTCGTGCCATCAAAGCTCTCCGATGTCTCGCGCGTCCCTGCCGAAGCTATTTGGGACGCTTCGCTCCGTATTTCGACCGACGCTGCCGTCGTTCGCCGACGCCTACCGTGTCGAACGTGCCGCGAACGATGTGATAGCGTACACCCGGCAGGTCCTTCACTCGCCCGCCGCGTATGAGGACGACCGAATGCTCCTGCAGATTGTGCCCCACTCCGGGAATGTACGCCGTCACCTCGATACCGTTGGTCAGACGAACACGCGCAACCTTCCGAAGCGCCGAATTCGGCTTCTTCGGCGTCGTCGTGTACACGCGTGTGCAGACACCGCGACGTTGCGGCGACCCGGCCAACGCCGGAGCGTCGGTTTTCTGGACAAGCTTACGCCGCCCCTTACGAACGAGCTGATTGATCGTCGGCACGTCTACTCCTTAAACAAAAGCCCCGCCGGCACGCATGGGGTCGCGCATGGCCGAAAGCCGCCGGCGCAAACGCGGAATCGTTAACGCTAACCCCGCACCCTTTTTTTATCAAACAACGCAGCATGTCATGCCGTCGTCGGCAGCGCCTGCCTGAGGTCCGGCTTTTCGGCCTCCTCCTGCCCCACGCCTGGAACCTCGATCTCCACGTCCTGATACCAGGCCATTCCAGTGCCGGCCGGGATCAGCCTGCCCATGATCACGTTCTCCTTGAGCCCGCGCAGGCCGTCCGTTGCCCCGGTGACCGAAGCCTCGGTCAGGACCTTGGTCGTCTCTTGGAACGAAGCCGCCGAGATAAAGCTCTCGGTCGCCAGACTCGCCTTGGTAATGCCCAGGAGAAGCGGATCGGCGCTGGCCGGCTCCTTGCCTTCGCCCAGCAACTCCTCGTTCACCGCGTGGAAGCGGACCTTTTCCACCTGATCCCCGGTCAGGAATTCCGAGTCGCCCGGGTCGCTGATCCGCACGCGGCGGAGCATCTGGCGTACGATCACCTCGATGTGCTTGTCGTTGATACGCACGCCCTGCAGCCGGTAAACTTCCTGGATCTCGTCGACCAGATAGGCCGCCAATTCCTTCTCGCCCTTCACCTTCAGAATGTCATGAGGGTTCGACGAACCAGCGTGCAACTGCTGGCCAGCCCGAACGAAGTCGCCTTCCTGCACCAGCATGTGCTTACCCTTGGCAATGAGGTATTCGCGCGGGTCGCCGACCTCGGGAGTGACGACGAGCTTACGCTTGCCCTTGGTATCCTTGCCGAAGCCGACGATGCCATCGATCTCGGTAATGACCGCATACTCCTTCGGACGCCGCGCCTCGAACAGTTCCGCCACGCGCGGTAGGCCGCCGGTAATATCCTTGGTCTTGGCCGTTTCGCGCGGAATACGTGCGATCACATCGCCCGGCTCGACATGCTGGCTTTCCTCGACCGCGAGGTAGGCGCCCTCGGGCAGCTGGTAACGGGCGGGCCCGCCGCGCGGCCGCTCGCTCGTCTTGCCCTCTTCGTCCTTGATCGAGATGCGGGGACGCCGGTCTCCAGTCCCCTTGATTGTCTTGATGACCTTGGTCGACATTCCCGTATTCGGGTCGACCTCTTCCTTCATCGTTTCGCCGTCGATCACGTCGCCGAACTTCACCGTACCGGGAACCTCGGTAATGATCGGAGTCATGAACGGATCCCACTCCGCGATGACGTCGCCGCCTTTTGCAGCCTCGCCGTCCTTCTTGCGAAGTCGCGCACCGTGGACCAGCGGATAGCGCTCGCGTTCGCGCGTTTGGCCATCGGGCAGCTCCTCGACGATCGCCAGCTCCGCGTTCCGGTTCATGACGACGGTATAGCCCTGCCGATCGATGACCCACTCGACGTTTCCGTAACGCACGAGCCCCTCGTTGCGCGCCTCGAGCGTGGTCTGCTCGGCGCGCCGGCTAGCGGTACCGCCGATGTGGAAGGTGCGCATGGTCAGCTGTGTTCCCGGTTCGCCAATCGACTGAGCGGCCATGACCCCGACCGTCTCACCAACGTTGACGAGGTGGCCACGGGCCAAATCGCGGCCGTAGCACAACGTGCAGACGCCTCTGCGTGACTGACAGACCAACACCGAGCGTATCTTGACTCGCTCGAGGCCAGAATGCTCGATCAGTTCGGCTTTTTCCTCGTCGATTTCTGTGTTTGCCGGCACCAGCACTTCGCCAGAGAAAGCGTCTCGAATGTCTTCGAGCGCCACGCGACCGAGAACGCGGTCGCCGAGTCGTTCGATCACCTCTCCCCCTTCGATGAGCGGATTCATCTCGATGCCGTCAAGGGTTCCGCAATCCCTCTCGCTGATCACGGTATCCTGCGCAACATCGACGAGACGACGCGTCAGATACCCCGAGTTGGCGGTCTTCAGCGCCGTGTCGGCGAGTCCCTTGCGCGCGCCGTGCGTCGAGATGAAGTACTGAAGTACCGTAAGCCCTTCGCGGAAGTTCG
>CAZJCO010000220.1:2794-5090 GCA_964544375.1 uncultured Myxococcales bacterium | reverse complement strand
GGGTCGAGCCGTTCCTGCATGCGCAGCAGCCCTACAAGGGCCGCCGACGCCATCGGCCGCGCACGCACCCGATCGGCGAGTTCGAGGATACTTGCCTCGTCTTCGAGCGCGACGTCGAAAAGACCGAGCAATCGCCGGCCGACGTCGTCGAGCGTCTGCGAGGAAATCGCAAGCGTCGGACAGGGAAGCTGTTTGAGGTTCTCGATGGCACGCTCGAGAAGGGCCTCCGGCAAGACTTGACTGCGCGCCCCCGCGGCGGAGCCGTCGGAGTCGCTACGCAGATCGACGACGAGCAGACCCTCGCCCGTCTGATGCGAGAAGGCTTCGAACGCATCGACCGAGGCCAGACGCACAATTGCCTCGCCGAGCTTGAACGCGAGCGGCCGCTCCGAGGTGCCCTCGCCTATGCCGCGCTTTCCAATAGCCGTTCCTTGACCTTCCGGCGCAAGAGCTTGCCGGTTTCATTGTAAGGAAGCTCCGCCCAGAACTCGACGCGCGCCGGCATGCGCGAGGAGCGCATGTGCCGTTTGACCCATTCCTGCAGATCGCCGGTCGAAGCCGAGCGGCCCTCGCGCAGCACGACCACCGCGGCTACCGCCTCGCCCCATTGCTCGTCCGGCACGCCGACCACCGCGCAATCGGCGACCGCGTCGTGCTCGAGCAGTGTGTCCTCGATCTCGCCGGGCGACAGGTTTTCTCCGCCGCGCACGATGACGTCGTCGATGCGCCCTTCGACGAACAGGTAGCCCTCTTCGTCGAGCCAGCCGCCGTCGCGCGTCGGGAACCATCCATCGCTGCCGACCGAACTTGCGCGCCCAAGGTATTCGCCGGAGACTTGCTCGCCGCGCACGTAGATCTCGCCGGACTCGCCGGGACCGCGCTTGCGCCCTTCCTCATCGCGAATATCGATTTCGACACCCGGTAGTGCACGCCCTACCGAACTCAGACGCCGGCGCACTGCCGGATCGTCGCTCGCCACGGCCGCGCGATGGTCGTCGGGGCCGAGTAGCGCGATCGTCGAACTGGTTTCGGTAAGCCCGTAGGCGTTCGTAAAGTCCGCGTTGGGGAACAAGCGCATCGCCCGTTCGATCACCGGCTGCGGCATCTTGCCGCCACCGTAAGGAATCGCGCGCAGCGTCGGCAAATCGCTGCCGCCGGCGGCTTCGAGCTGTTCGACGATGCGTGCTAACATCGTCGGCACGACGAACGCGTTGGTTACCCGCTCGCGCCGCGCAACGTCGATCCAGTCTTCGGCGCTGAAACTCGACAGCTGCACGATTCGCCGGCCGGCATACACGGAACTCAAAATCGCCGCCATGCCGGCAATATGGTAGGGAGGAACGCTTACCAGCGCAGCATCCGTTTCGGCCGCACCGCCGAACTCGACCGAACTAAAAATATACGAAACCAGGTGCTTGTGCCGCAGCACGGCCGCCTTGGGCGCGCCGGTCGTGCCGCTGGTAAAGAGCAGCAACGCAATCGCATCGGGATCCATCGGCCACTCGGCGTCGCTGCCGGCGCCTTGACGAAGGCGATCCATGAGCGCGTTACGTTCCAGCACGCGAATGCCATCGCGGCCCTCGAGCTGGCTTGCGCGTTCGGCATCGGTCACGAGCCACGCCGGCGCGATACGCTCGAGCAAGGCGTCGAGTTCGGAACCGGTCAGACGGTAGTTGAGCGGAACGAACGGCAGTCCGGCCCAACCGCTCGCGAACAGTCCGAGCGGCACGGCCAGCGAGTTTACGTCGAGCAGGGCCAGCCGCTCCACGCCGGCGCCGGCCATCTCGGCGGCGAGCGTGCCGGCCGCGCGGAACAACTCCGCATACGTAAACTTGGTCGCTCCGTTCTGAACCGCCACACGATCGCCGAAGCCGGAGGCGGCCATCTCCAGGAGCATCATCGTGTTCATGCTTGGAACCGCCCGGTCAGTCGGACGACGGTAGCGGCTTGGCTTCCTTGAGAATCAGGGGCGTATCTCCGACGGCCAAGGATCCCTCACCGGCCTTGGTGCAGAGTACCTCGAGGTCGCCGGCTTCGTTCACGTATCGCTTGCCCAACGCCGTGCCGCCCGAGGCGCCGGCATCAAGGGATACCCCGCCACCGGCCTCTTCGTCCGGCCCGAGCATCGGCGCTCCGCCGCAACGCAGGTCGACGTCTTCGCCGGGAGCCGAAATCACGATCGCCTCGGTCGTACAGACCGCGCTCTTGAGTCGAGAACCAACTTTCAACTGTGCCATGGGGGCACCTTGTAGCGCGCAGCGGCTTCTGTCTCAAACAAAATGAAACACGTTTCAGT
>CAZJCO010000220.1:0-2694 GCA_964544375.1 uncultured Myxococcales bacterium | reverse complement strand
GGCCTCAGCGGCAACACGGCCTCAGTGGCGCGGGTGCCGGTGGCGCCAGTCCCAGGGAGGATCGAAGTCGCCGCCCCAGATGCCGATCCCGGCCCGGCGTGCCGCCTCTTCGTCGCCGGCGTAGCGGTCGGAGTAGCGACGGTAGGCCACGGCCCAGCCGGCCCGCACAAGCTCGGCGCCGAGGTCCTTGCCACCGACCTTGCAAACTGCCACAGCGCGCTCGTACGAATCGATCGTCTGCACCCGGCAGACGGCCTTCTTGCCGCCGGCCAGGCGGTCGAGCGCGACCGTGGCGTGCTGGCCGCAGGGCCAACCACTGCCGCCCGGGCGGCGGCAAAGTTGGCCGGTCTCGGGCGCATCGATGCCGAACATGCGAACCCGCTTTCCGGCAACATCGAGCGTGTCGCCATCGATCACCGTCACGACGCCGGCGATCGACTGCCGCTCGCCGCCGCCGACGCATGCTACCGAGCCCGCGACCAACGCCAGCGGGAACGCAACAACAAGAAGGAGATGCCGCCGCATCACGCGCGCGCCTGGCGCGCGGCGATCGTACGCGCGGCCGCGTCGTGCAGCTGTTCGATCCGATGAATCGTCGCCCAGCTAGCCTTGCTAGCTTGCTCAAGCTGCGCGCGTAGGCGCCGCGCCCGGCGCAACTGCCTGTTCATCTCACGCGCGATCCGCGCCTTCTGCCGCTTGGACGCGGCGTTGTATCGGTCGACCGTCTCGCCCACCGCCGCTCCGATCGCTACCAGCCGCCGCCGAATCGACTCGTCAACACCGCCCGCCGCACGCTCACGTGTGGCACGCAGCTGCGCGATCAAACCATCGAGCCGGCCGAGTTCCTCGTCGCCAAACATGCTGGTAAGTCCCGAGCCGTCGACCACCCGCGCTCGCAACGTGCCGAGCCATGCACTGACGCCGCCGGCCGATGCGTCAGCGGCCGCAACCGGCGCGGCATCGGCCGAAGCAATACTACGGCAGGGCGATGCCGCGGCAACAAAAGGAGAAAACGGGTGCCGAGAGTTCAATGCAACGACGTGAGAAAAATGATCCGTCCAACTACGGTCCTCGCCGTAGTTATTGTCGGTGATGCCGACCGAGACGGTGCCCGGCGCGAACACCTGCGGATAGCGCATGCGTAGCAGGCTGACCTTGTTGATCGCCGAGTTGTGCAGGACCGCGCCGGGCCGCGAGAAAAAACACGGCTGGCCGCGGCGAAACCAGCGCGGGATACCGACCGGCGCCGAAAACACGGCCTTGCCTTCGCTCGGGTACAGATCCACGGCGCTCGCGACGAAACCGTCGACGCCTAGCTTGCCGGCCGCGTGCTCGACGGTCGGCGTGGTCGACGCGCTCGACAGCAGCACAGCCCGCAAGCGCGGGCAACGCGCGCGAATCGCTTCGATGACACTCGCATCGACGACCAGTCGCGACGACCAACGACGCCAGGCGCGCTCGGCAAACCGCTCGAGTTGTTCGGCCGTATAGCCGGCTTGGCTCGCCATCAACACGCTACGCAGGAGTCCCTGCACGCGCTCGACATAACCGGGCCCCATGGTGCGCATCAGCAAACGGTGCCAGGGCTCCCAACGCCCGCCGAGACGAACGGTTGCGGCGTACACCAGCCCAGGAAGTCCCCAGTAATGCGCACCACGCGCCAGCCGGACAAAAGATCTCAGCGGTCGCCGCCAGCGGAAAAACGGCTGTTCGGCATCTGCGTCCGAATCACGCAACGCCGGGTCGACCATGATCTCCCAACCGATGCGCTCGCCGATGGTAACGTCGAGATGCACCGTACGGTCGAGATCGAATACGACGTATTCGGCGTCTTCGGGAACCAAACGCTCGACTCCCTCGAAGAGAGGCCGGCATCCCTCGTGGACGATGTAGCGGTCGGTCAGGCGGTAACGGTATTCGTGCGGCGCAGCCATCGACAGAGGCAAGCATAGACGGTGCCGCCCGCAGCTGCCAAAGCTGCGGTGGAAAAAATTCGCGTCGCGAAGCTACGCGCGTGACGCCGCGCGCCACAACCGTGCGCGCCAGAGTTCTTTGCTCGATTCGGCGCGGACCTACGGCAACGTCAGATCCGGTGAACCAGCCCGATCATCGCGACGCCGCCGCCGCCAAAACGGTAGCGGCCGGGAATGATCAGCGCATTTTGCGCCGACACGTAGCGGCTGCGCAGCATCCAGTAGCCGAGCATCGCTTCGACGGTCCACGCGCCCCGCGTCCATGCGAGCCCGCTTCCCAGGCGGTTGTCGACCGAGTCGAACAGCAGCGGTGAAAGGCCGCGGTTGCCAACGATGCGCGTGGCGTAACCATAGCCGATGCGCCATTCGATACTGTCGCTCAGCCGGTACTGCGCACCGACCGAGCCGCGCCACTCATCCGTAGTATCGGGAAAGAACGGCGTGTTGATCTGCGGCGTGCGCTCGAATTCGATGCGAGAACGGCGGAGCGAACTCGAATCGGTCCAGCGGACTGCCACGGCAAGGGCAAGGGGCTCGACCACGCCGACGCTGCCGATTCGCGTCACGAACCCATCGCGCACCAGCACCACCTGATTCGCGAGCACTCGGTCCCGGTCCATCGGCACCACGTTCACATCGACGAACGCGACCGTGGGCACGTCCACCGCGCTCGTGACGGCGCCGCCAGCGTCCGCGACCAGGCCGACGTGCGTGGCCCTGT
>CAZJCO010000219.1:0-5103 GCA_964544375.1 uncultured Myxococcales bacterium | reverse complement strand
ATCGACATGTTGCGCTCGAGCACCTTCTGCACCGTCCCTCCGGCGGCGACGATGCCGATCGACTGCGGCAGCACATCGAGGCGGATCGTCGTGGTTTGCAGGGGCTTCTGAGGCGTAGCCGGCACAGATGCAGACGCTCGTTAAGAATCTGGTTTGCAATGCCGTGGAAGCAGCGATCGGCGAGTCACAGAAGCCACGGATTTCAATCAGCTTGACCAGTGACACCAGTGTGGCTGTGCTGACCGTTGAGGACTGTGGTCCTGGCATTTCGAACGATACCATTCGCCGGCATCTGTTTGATCCGTTCTTTTCGGGTCGTCAGGCTGGTCGAGGCATCGGGTTTGGATTGCCGGTGTGCTGGCAGATCGTTCGCAGCCACGCCGGCATCATCCTCATGGAAGAGACGACTGATGGCTGCACTCGTTTTGTGGTGTTGCTTCCCCGGTCGCGCTGAACACGCGTGTCCCGCAGGTAGTCCATCGGCATTGCATGTTCGATGTGGTAGACTCCTCCTGCTCTGATCTGGCGATGAAACCGGAGCGAGTTTGTTTTGATTCAACGACCGGGTCGGCCGTTCGTGTTTCAGGAAGCAGAAACAACCCTCATGTCGCTGGCATCTGCTCGTTTGGTGATTCTGCTGCCGCTCATCGGCCTCATCAGCACTCATTGCGCTGCCCAGGATTCTGCAAGGGCTGCTCCATCCATCGTATTCGACGGCCCGAACACGATTCCGGCGGGAGCCTGCATCGCGGAATTGGTTTTTCGAGCCGTTGATTCGAATGGAGACATGGATACCAGCATGGCGGCATCCGTACGACTTAGCGGACTTGGCATCCGCACTGATGCCGATTCTCCCACGGCTCCATACCGTCCGATTGCGGACGCACTCCAATTCGAATCGGGTGTCCTTCGAGTGACACAGCCATCGGTCGCTGCTCCGCAACTGTCGTCTGTACACACGTTGCCGTCGTCGCACACGAGAGGCGGGCCTCCGCTGCAGGATCCAGCCGAACAAACGTCTCCGACCGTGCAGGCATCCCCGTCGTCGCAAGGCGCGTGATTGTCGGGATGGTTACAAACCCCCGCGCCGTCGCACACATTGTCGGTACAGGCGTTGCCATCGTCTGCGCAGGACAATCCTGCCAACTCGAACTGACAGGACCCGTCACAGCAGTCGCCGCCGACGCCGTTGCCGTCGTCGCACTGCTCTCCGCAGGCCGCGTCGAGCACGCCGTCGCCGCAACTGCTACCGGCGGGCTGGCAGCTGCCCGCACCGTCGCAAATGTCGGCCGGCGTGCAGGCGTCACCATCGTCGCAGGACGTTCCGGCCGCAACCACCGTGCAACTCGAGCTGCAGCAGTCGCCGTCCGACGTGTTGCCGTCGTCACACTCTTCGCCTGCGTCGAGTACGCCATCGCCGCAGGGAGCCCCAAACGACAAGTCGTCGATGCCAATCTCGCCGGTCAGCACGATGTCGATCGCGTCGGCCAAAGCGGCATTCGGTACGATGACGGTTTGCGCGGAGTTTTTGTCGAGCAAAGCGAACGGAACGGTCTGCGTACCGCCTCCCGTGAGGTAGATTTCGAGGCGGCTTCCGGACGCGTGGCTGGTGACGTTGATCGCACGCAGCGACTCGAGCTTCATCGGGGTAGCAAACGTGAGCGTAATGGTGCCAGGATCGGGATTGAGATGGTCGTCGTCGACCAATCCGTCAGCCGGATCGGTGTCCTTTGCGTCTTGCTGCAGGATGAGAATGTTGTTCTGGGCCGCGTTGTTACCGAGACCGTGACCAGGGGTCGCCAGATCCTTTTCTTCCTTCTTGCACTTCTTGCTCTCGCAGTCCGAATCAAAGACCACTGGCGTGACCGGTTCGAGTTCCGGATCGCTGTCGCTGTCGTCGCCTTCTCCGTGCTCGGCAACGGCGCTCAGGCTGATTCCGTTGCCAAGATCCGCGGGTCCGAGGATCTCCTTGTGCTGGAACTGCTCGAAGTCGACCACCAGCGCCGCCGCCGGTGAGGGACGCATCGCAGCAGCAAAGACGAACAGCGACGCAAGCAACGCCAGATTACGCCAAGAGCCCCGCCTCGCTGGAATCGGACAGCGAAAGCGTTCTGAACGAAACGAATCGGATACAGTTGCCACGATCACTACCCCCTCGTCGACTAACCGGTCAAGCGACGACACTTACGACATAGGTCGTAGTCGGATTTGCACACCATAGGCAATCGGCACAGGAAGTGTCAACTGAGAAATACCGAAGGATTCGGCATTTTTCGGCCCTTTCGGCTCCCCTCGGCTACCACCGGCGGAAAGCCAGGAGCAGGGACCGTTTTGGGTAGCCCTCCCCCTCGATCGAGGCTGGGCTGTCGCTTAGGCCCGCTCGTCCGCCTCCCCGAGGGCGCTGCCCGCCAACTCCCCCGTATGGGGGCACTGCGTGCAACGCCCTTCGCCGGCCAGCGGAGGCCGGCGCTGGGATCGGTTCGTGCCGCTCAGTATGCTTGCTACGCGAGGCTTGCGGAGACCGGCAGGAGGCCAGCCAATGAACGAATTCTTGCTCGACGACGGCGCACTCGGCGTCCAGAAGAAGGCGCGCGAATTCGTCAAGAACCAAGTCGATCCAGAATACCTGCGGCGCATGGATCGCGACGAAATTCGTTATCCGCGAGAGCTGTACGAAAAGTATGCCGCCGCCGGCCTGCTCGGCCTGCGGTTTCCCGAGAAGTACGGCGGCAAGGGGATGGACTGGCTGGCCGATTGTGCCGCAATGGCCGAAATCGGCCCGCTCGGCATGGCCGCCGGGTGTTCGTTCGTGATGCCGTCGATCGTCGGCGAGGCGCTCGTCCGCTTCGGCACCGAGGAGCAAAAGCAACGCTATCTCGCCCCGATGCTCGCCGGCCGGCTGGTCGCCGCCGAGGCACTGACCGAACCGCGCGGGGGCTCGGACTTCTTCGGCGCCAGCAGCCGCGCGACCGACGAGGGCGACTTCTTCGTCGTGCGCGGCATGAAACGTTTCATCGTCGGCGCCGAGGGCGCCGACTTCTTCCTTGCCTACGTGCGCACGAACTTCGACGACTCGGCGCCGCCGCAGCAGCGCATCAGCACCTTGATCATCGATCGCGGCCCTGGCGTCGAGGTAAAGTACTTGTACGGCTTGATGGGCTCGCGCGGCGGCGGCACCGGTCGCGTCGTCTTCCGCGACGTGCGCGTGCCCAAAGAAAACCTGGTTGGACCGCTACACGGCGGCGCCCTGGTGTTCAACGCGATGATGGTTCCCGAGCGGCTCTGCAGCGCCGCGCCCTGCCTCGGCGGCATGAAGGCCTCACTCGACGTCGCGATGAACTACGCCGATCGCCGCAAGGCCTTCGGTCGTACGATTCGCAAGTTCCAGGGCGTAAGCTTCATGATCGCGCGTGCGCAGACTCTGCTCGACGCCAGCCGAGCCATGGTCTACCAGTCGGCCCGCGCCGCCCAGGCCGAAGTACCGAACGTGCGGCGGATCGTCTCGGAAACGAAGAAGTTCGTCACCGACGCCGCCTGGGAAGTCTCGAACCTGGCAATGCAGATTACCGGCGGCATAGGCTACACCGACGTCTATCCGATCGAGCGCGCCGTCCGTGACACACGCCTGGCGCAGATCTGGACGGGAACCAACGAGATCATGAACACGATGATCCAGCACGACCTCTACCAGGAGTTCCACGCCGAACGCGGGCAGTACCGCGACTTCGAGCGCGACGCGATGCATGCCGACGATTCCGAGCGAATCTTCGACGACGACGACATGTGGCGCGTCTACGACAGCGGGCAATAGCAAGGGCAGGACGGAAAGCCGCGGCCGACGCGGGCGCCATTGACATATTCAAACAAGCGTTTTAAGATTTTAAACGCATGTTTGAACACAAGCCTGCCAAGGGAGCCCGCCATGCCTGAGCGGGTGCGCGACACGCGCAGGGCGCTGCTCGAGGCCGGCGGCGAGGTGTTCGCCCGCTGCGGCTTCAAGGACGCGACCGTGCGCGACATCTGCGCCAAGGCCGGCGCCAACGTGGCTGCCGTCCGTTACCACTTCGGCGACAAGGCCGGGCTTTACACGGCCGTCATCGCCTACGCCGCCGAGTGCGCCGCCGCGCGCTATCCGATCGACCTAGACCCGGACCGTGCGGTTCCGGCCGAGCTTCGGCTGCGACGTTTCGTCCGCTCCTTTCTCTACCGTCTGCTCGACCCCGGACGACCGGCGTGGCAGGCGGCCTTGATGGTGCGAGAGTTGGCCGAACCGACGCACGCTTTCGAAAGAGTCTTCAACGACCTGGTGCGACCGCTGTTCGAACATCTCACCGTCATCGTGCACGACTTGCTCGGCGGCCGCGCCGACGAGCGCAGCGTCCGACTGGCGACCCACAGCATCATGGGGCAGTGCACTTTTTACCGTCACGGGCGTTTCTTGAGTTCGCATCTCTACGGAGGCCCGCCGCCAGGTCTCGAGCAAGTCGACGACATTGCCGATTTCATCGTCGACTTTTCTCTCTCCGGTCTCGCCCCTGCGCGCCAAGTCCGGCAATCGGAGTCGCGCGCGTGAAGAACCAGGCACGAGAACTCGAATCGCTGCGCGTGACTGACGACGACTCCCCGCGGGATCCGCAAGCAGATCCAACCGAGAACGGGCTTCGACGCCGGATGCCACGCGCGGTTCTCGTCGTATTGCTGCTGCTCGGGCTTGCCACCGGGCTTCGCTACTACCTGCACGCCCGGCATTACGAAACGACCGACGATGCGTTCGTCGACAGCGCGATGGTCGAAATTGCGCCGCAGGTCTCGGGCCGCGTGGTTGCGGTACACGTACAAGACAACCAGTGGGTCGACGCGGGCTCGGTCCTGGTGGAAATCGACCCGGCTCCCTACCGCTCGCGCGCGGCCGTCGAACGGGCACGCCTCGCGCTCGCGCAGGCAAGGCTCAGCGCCAGCGAGCACGAGCTGACGCTGACCGACGTCAACGCGGCCGCCGGGCTGGCGCGTGCGCGTGCCGATGTCGCAGCGGCTGAAGCGGAGGGCGAGCGCGGCACAGCCGAGTGGAACCGCGCGCGCGCGCGCGCGACGAGCTGCGGCAGA
>CAZJCO010000218.1:0-5118 GCA_964544375.1 uncultured Myxococcales bacterium | reverse complement strand
GGGGATCCAGCGCATCGAGAGCTACCCGATGCCGGAGAGTGCGCGCCGTGACATCCGTATATACACCGCGGCGAGTCGTCCCCGCCGTCGTCGCCTCGCTCGGTCGCGCCGGGACGCGCGCCGCCGTCGTGCTGACGGCCGGCCTGCGCCGGCAGCAGGCCAAAGACGGCCGCAACCTCGAGCAACTGCTTTGCGAATCCGCCGACCAGCACAGCGGTCGCATTCTCGGACCGAACTGTCTCGGCGTACTCGCGCCCGGCGCCGGCCTCAACGCTAGCTTCGCACATGCCCGCGCCCTGCCGGGCCGGATCGCATTCGTCTCGCAATCCGGCGCCCTGTGTACCGCGGTCCTGGACTGGGCCCTGGCGCGCGGGATCGGCTTCTCGTGTTTTCTCTCGCTCGGCAACGCGATCGACGTCGACTTCGGCGACGTGCTCGACTACCTCTCGGCGGATCCCGATACCGATGCGATTCTTCTTTACATCGAAGCGATTGACGAGGCGCGCAAGTTCATGTCGGCCGCCCGCGCCGCCGCGCGCAACAAGCCGGTACTCGCCATCAAATCTGGCCGCGCCGCGGAAGGAGCGCGCGCGGCGGCTTCCCATACCGGCGCCCTAGCCGGCGCCGACGATGTCTACGACGCAGCGCTTGCTCGTGCGGGGGTGCTGCGCGTCTTCCAGATCGACGAACTGTTCGAAGCCGTCGAAACGCTGGCGCGGGCCGAGCCAATCAGCGGCGACCGCCTTGCGATCCTGACCAACGGCGGCGGACCCGGCGTGCTCGCGACCGACAATCTGATCGAAGGCGGAGGCCGCCTGGCGACGCTCGGGGCGAAGACGATCGAGCGCCTCGACGCCGTGTTGCCGGCCACTTGGTCCCGCGGCAATCCGGTGGACGTCATCGGCGACGCCGACGGCAAGCGCTACGGCGATGCGCTCGAAGCCCTCGTCGATGATGCCGGAGTCGATTCGGTGCTGATACTAAACGTACCGACCGCGGTTGCTTCGAGCGAAGAAGTCGCCCGCGCGGTCATCGAGCGCTGCCGCAAGCGGCCGGCGAACGTGCTGACCAGCTGGCTCGGCGAGGCCACCGCTTCGCGCTCGCGCCGTCTGTTTTCGGAGGCCGGCATTCGCAGTTACGACACGCCCGCAAGCGCGGTACGTGCCTTTCTTCACATGGCACGATTCCACCGCAACCAAGCACTGCTGTCGGAGACGCCCCCCTCGGTTCCGCAGGAGGTCGCCGTCGACAGCGGCGCGGCCCGAAAGCTGATTGAGAGAGCGCTGGCGGAGGGCCGCGATATTTTGACAGAGCCGGAGGCCAAAGCGGTACTCGAGGCGTACGGCGTACCGACGGTCAAGACCGAGGTAGCCACGAGCGCCGAAGAGGCCAGCCGCCTGGCAGAACAGATCGGATTTCCCGTCGCCCTAAAGATTCTTTCGCCCGAGGTCTCGCACAAATCCGACGTCGGCGGCGTCGCACTCAATCTCGAGACGGGCGACGACGTGCGTGCGGCCGCCGAAGCAATGGCCAACCGCCTCGCCGAGTACCGGCCCGATGCCACGCTAGCGGGATTCACCGTTCAAGAAATGGTCCGGCGACCCGGCGCCTACGAACTCATCGTCGGCGCGGTGACCGATCCGGTGTTCGGGCCGGTCGTGCTCGCCGGCGAAGGCGGCACGGCGGTCGAAGTCGTCGGCGACAAGGCGCTCGGCCTTCCGCCGCTGAACCTCGCACTCGCCCACCACGTGCTGCGTGCAACGCGCATCTACAAACTACTCGAAGGTTTTCGCGACCGGCCACGCGTCGATATCGAAGCGGTTTGTTCCACGCTCGTGCGCATCTCGCAGCTCGTGATCGACATCGGCGAGGTAATGGAACTCGACATCAACCCACTCTACGCCGACGATCTCGGCGTGATCGCGCTCGATGCCCGCGTGCGCGTCGAAGCGACCGGCGCCCCCGCGGTCGAGCGCTTGGCGATTCGTCCCTATCCGCGCGAGTTGGAAGAAAAGATCACACTCGACGACGGCAGCTCGCTATTGCTGCGGCCGATCCGACCCGAGGACGAACCCGCGCACCGCGAGTTTTTTCTTCACCTCAGCCCCGAGGACATGCGCTTTCGCTTCTTCGGCCTGCTACGCGAGCTGCCCGAGACACAGCTCGCCCGCTATACCCAGATCGATTACGCTCGTGAGATGGCCTTCATCGCGCTTGGCGCCGAGGAGCAAACGGCACCCGAAACGCTCGGTGTCGTGCGCGCGATTTTCGATCCGGACAACGAACGGGGCGAGTTCGCGATCATCGTACGCTCGGACATGAAGGGAAAAGGGCTCGGCCACGCCCTACTCGACAAGCTCGTGCGCTATTGCCGTGCTCGCGGTACCGCTCGACTGATCGGAAAGACCGTGACCGATAACCAACGCATGATCGAACTCGCGAAACGCCTCGGATTTCGCGTCGAGCGGAACGGCGAAGAAGTCGACGTCTCGCTCACCCTGCGCGCCTAAGGGGCGTCGTCGCGCCCGTGCGCGGATCCGTCGAACATCGTTCGCAGATTCTGCACCGATTCGAGACTCTCGAGAATTTCGTAGGTTCTCTCGTATCCGGTCGAGCGGATACGCCACGCTCCGCCTTGCTTGAGGTACTCGTCGCTGTAGAAAGCCGCTCCGCGCACGGCGGTCTTCGTCTGCCGGAAGATCACGTAGTCTTCGAGGTACCACAGGCCTTTCGCGGCGTCCTCTCCGAGTAGTTCGATCTCGGGGTGATGCCCTTGATGACGGCTGACGATCTGCGGACTGCCGAGGGCGTCGCGAAGAAACTTGACGATCGCCTCGCGACCCTCGAAAGCGTACTTGCCGCTATCGTAAGAACTGCGCGCGTCTTCGGTAAAGGTTTCGGCGATGCCCGCCCAATCCTTGGTATCGAGACAGCGGAAGTACTTATATTTCAGTTGCTTGATTGCCGCGATCTCATCGAACTTCGACATTTCTCCCGTGCCTCCCTCTGTCGACTACGGCCGTCGCCGAGCCAAAACCAACTGTTCTCGTTTGAACGGTGCCGTCAGTACCCGCTCCCAGGGCTGCTGCGCCGCCAAGAGCCCCGGTCCGGCGCGTCCGTCGTCGTAGACGAAGTAGGACGCGCGCCGTCTCTCGTCCTCGGCCGCGATCAGCGGGCGCAGGAATCCGTCCGGCGCGTAGAACCACACGGCCGGCGGAAGCGGCCCGACGGCTAGCGCGGGCCACCGCTCGGCGGGCACGGCGGATGCAAAACGCTGCATCTTTTGTTCCACATGCTCGTTGTGCTCGGCCTTCTCGACGATCCAAAAGCTGAAGCTGCTCACGCGTAGCGCCAGCATCGCCAGCACGACGACAGCCACCAGGCCGATGCGCGGGCGCTCCGCGGCCAGCCGCGCGATCGCCGCGCCGGCCGCCAGCAGGCCGGCCATGATGACAACCAGAACGGATGCCGGTAGCGGCGAAGATTGCCGGTAGAGCAACGATGGCAGCAGGGCAGACAGGCCAAGCAAAGCGGCGAGCCCGCCCGAGATCGGCACGGCAGTACGAGAAGTGCGCTTGGCTAGCCTTGCCAAATCCGATGGCAGCAGGCTGCTCTGTTCGAGCGCCCAGCGTTCGAACACCATCGCCGAAAGCACCAGCAAAGTCGGCAGCATCGGCATGAAATAACGAACCGCAGCATCACCGCGCAGCCAATAGGGAACGAAGTTGACCAAAGCGCTCCAGACGGCAAAGTCGTATGCCGCACCGTAGTGCCGGCGCAAACGACGGCGCACGCGACCGTCGGCAAGCGCCAGTAGAAAAAGCGAGAACGGCGCACCGGAGATCAAGACTTCCAGCGGATAGGCAATCAGGTGCCCGACGAGTGCGGCTACGGAAACGCCGGTGCCACGTTCGAGCACTTCCGAACGCAGCGTCTCCAAGAACGCCTCGACGCCGACGCGCGAGGCCAACGGAATGACCCAGAGAAGACCGACGGCGGCTACCACCAACAGGGCTACGGCAAAACCGCGCGACCGCAGTTCCCGACCCCGGCCGACGGCGACCAAGAATCCGCCGGCTCCGAGGAAAAAGAACAGGGGTCCCGGCTCCCGTTTGGTGAGAAAGGCGAGCCCGGCGATCGCCGCCGGGAACCACCATTGTCGCGCGCCGCGGCGGCCGCGGCGCGACAGATCAAACCATAGCCAGAGCGACGCCGTCACAAGCAAAGTGAAAAGCGGTTCGATCTCGGCAAGTCTCGCCTTTTCGGCGACGACCGGAGAGAGTACGACGGCCGCCCCCAGATAGGCGCAGCCCCAGGGGCTCAAGAAGGAAGACGCGGCCAAGACCATGAAGGCGCCGAGCAGCGCGATCGAAACAACCGATGGCAGACGCGCAGCGATCTCGTCAACCCGCCCGCGCGCCAGCCCGGCCGCGGCCACGGTCCAGTTGTATAGCGGCGGCTTCTTCGCGTAGGGGCGGCCCTCGAAGGACGGCACCAGATAGTCGCCCGTCTCGATCATGCTGCGCGCAATCACCGCGCGGCGCGGTTCCTCTCGCTCGAGTTCCGTATGGCCTAGCAGCGGCAGGTAGACGGCCAACGCCAATGCCGCAGCGCCCAAGGCAATTACAGCCTTCATTCAGTCGATCCCGACCACCTCGATCGGCTCCCTCCGTCCTCGCAACGTCACCGTTTCGCGAAACTTCGCGACCGCAGTTTCCCCCGCCTTGTTGGCAAGATCCAGCGTCTCGGCCGAGACGACCAGATCGTGGTCCCTTTGCTTGGCGACGTCGGCCAAACGTGCGGCGACGTTCACGGTATCACCGATCACCGTATACTCGTGACGCTCGGAGCCGCCGATGAGACCTGCCACCAAACTTCCCGTATGCAGGGCGGTCGCCGTACGCAGGGCCGCGCGTCCGCTTTGACCGCGCTCGCGGTTTAAGGCAAGCAGCCGGCGGCGCAGCCCAACGGCGCAACGCAGAGCCGCCGCAGCCCCCGCGTCGCCGGGCCTGCCGGCGTCATCCGCCCTCGCCTGCCGCTCCCGCAGACCGCACAACACCAGCCACGCCGCCCCCCGCGTCATGTTCACCACACCCTCACACTCTCCTCACCCCTGTC
>CAZJCO010000217.1:0-5125 GCA_964544375.1 uncultured Myxococcales bacterium | reverse complement strand
TGGATCAGATCGAGGAACTGCAAGCCACGGTTGTTGTAGCGTTTGGCGATCGAGACGACCAACCGCAGGTTGGCTTCGATCAACTCCTTCTTGGCTTCGTCGGCCGCCATCTGGGCGCGCGCGATCGCTCGCGCGACTTCATTTAGCTGATCGAGATCCAAGCGACACTGATCGAGCATCTCGGCCACACGCACGCGCGCGTTTTCGATGGCCGCCGCTGTCCGCCGAATACCCTCGACGTTCATCCGCAAGGTGCCGCAGATGCGCTGGTCGGCAGTACGGTCGGAGCCCAGGCGCCCAGCCATCTCGATGATCTCGTCGGCCGTACGTCCGGTTCGTTTCTCCGCGCGGCGGATCTCGCCCAAGTCGCGCCGGAGCTTGTTGTGTACGCGTTCGACCTCTTCGACGACGACGCGCACCTGAATCGGGTTGAGCGGGACCTCGCGCAACCCTTTGAGCAAACGCTTGTCGAGCCGCTCGATGGTCCGTTCGGACTCGTGGCGCGATTTCTCGGCGAGCGATCCCTGCCGAAGCTCGTCGTAGAGTTCGTCTATTTTGACGGCAGTCTTGCCCAAACGCGTCAGCTGCCGGCTGACCCGCTTGAACAGCTCGAGCTCTTCCTCGGCAACCGACTCTTCGTCCGTTTCCTCGTCGGGTTCGTCGTCTTCACCGAGTTCCGGCTCGGCAACCTTGACGACCGACCGCACGCGGATCTCGCCGCTGCGCAGGAGTTCCGACAGCGCGATCACATGCCGCCGGCCAAAGGGGGAACGGAAAGCGCAATCAAAGACCTCGTTTTCTCCGGCCTCGATGCGTTTAGCAATTTCGACTTCGCCCTCGCGCGTCAGTAGTGCGACGGCTCCCATCTCGCGCATGTACATGCGCACGTAATCGGTACCGGCATCCTCGGCCTTGTCGTCGGCGGCCTTACGTTGTTTGCGGGCAGGCTTGGGCAGGGGAGCGGCAACCGGCGCCTCCTCCTCGCGCACTTCGACCTGGCTCTCACGCAAGGTGATGAGAACACCCTCGATCTCTCCTTCTTCGGTAATCGAGTCGTCGAGCAGCTCGTTGACCTCGTCGTAGGTAACGTAGCCCTTGCTCTTGCCGAGCTTCAGTAGCTCCTCGACACCCGCGATTTCCTCGGAAGCCTCGGTCGCCTTGGTATCCGCGGTCTTCCTCTTTTTCGAAGAAGCGCCAGCGCCTTTTTTCTTGCTCGTCGTATCAGAACCGGACTTGCTAGGCATCAGAGCGGTTCCTGGGTTTCCACTTCGCCAAATCCTCGGCGGGCTCGAGGTCCGCGCCGAGTTGTTCACGCTTTCGCAAATCGAGCAGCAGAGACTCGTTATGTCGGCGCCTGGCCAGCTTCTCAACTCCTTTAATACAGTCCTCGATGATGCGCGCGCGCATCGCGGCATCCTCGAAGCCGCCGCCTTCCCCCAGCCGCGCGGCCACCCGGCGCCGGTACTCTTCGGGAATCGTTTCGAGCGCCGCCCCCGGATCGACGTTCAGGCCCGTCCGCACCCGCTCTATCATATCAGTAGCTACGGGTTTCCAAACAGGGGAAACGAGCGAATTCATCACACCGCTTTGATCGACGCGTCGCACGGCGTCCTCACTCGACAACATAGCAGTAATCAAAAGTTCTTCGGGACCCGCCGCACCACCTCTGGGAGCCGCCGGCGCGGGCGTTGCCGCCTGCGCGCGCCGCTTGCGAGCCGCCTCGCGTCGCAGGACGTCCTCGGAAATTCCGGTCCACAACGCGGCCTTGCGCAGCAGCACGTCGCGTTCGAATGGATTGTCGATGCGCGCAAGGACCTCCGCCAGAGCCGCGCCGGCGCGCGCGCTGCCGGAGGCGCCGGCCTCGGCCTGGGAAGCAACCCGTTCGACGAAGGCCTCGACCAGCGGCTCGGCCGTCGCCACCAGCTCTTCAAACGCTTCGCGGCCCCGCCCAGCGACGAAGGAATCGGGATCTTCGCCCCCCGGAAGCACGACGGTCTTGGGCCACAGACCGGCCTCGACAAAGACCGGGAAGCTGCGTGCCGCCGCCGCACGACCGGCACTGTCGCCGTCGAAGACGATCACCGCCTCGTCGGCCTGGCGGCGGATCAGGCGGGCCTGCTCGGTCGTGAGCGCGGTTCCGCAGGTCGCCGCCACATTGGCGATGCCAGACTGATGCAGCGCAATCGCGTCGAGATAACCCTCGACCAGCAGAAGCACCTGGGTCGAGTGCAGCGCCTCGCGCGCCTCGTGAAGCCCATAAAGAATGCGGCTCTTGCGATAGACCGGAGACTCGGGCGAGTTTAGGTACTTGGGACCGTCGCCAGCGTCGATCGCGCGCGCCGCAAAACCGATGACGCGGCCCTGCAGATCGCGAATCGGAAACACCAGGCGGTTGCGGTAACGGTCCTGCAGGCCGCCGCCACGAGAGACCAGCAAACCAAGCTCGCGCCCGAGCGCATCCGGAACCTGCCGCCGCTCGAACCAGCGCAACAGGCCGCTGCCCGATGCCGGCGCCGCGCCGAGCATGTAGGCCTCGGCGGTCTCCGCATGCACTCCGCGGCGTTCGAGGTATTCCAACACCGGCTTGCCGGCCGGCGTCTCGAGCAGACAACGGCGAAAGTATTCGGCGGCACTCTTGTTGGCACTGTCGTACTTTTCGCGCGAGGCGGCGCTGCTACCGTCGCCCGCGCTGTCGGGCACCGTGATACCGTAGCGATCGGCGACCTTGCGGACGGCCTCGGGAAAGCTCAGGCCCTCGGCCATCATCAGGAATTTGAAGACGTTGCCGCCGACGCCGCAACCGAAACAGTGGAAGAAGCCGTGTTCGTCGTTGACCGAGAACGAGGGAGTTTTCTCGTCGTGAAACGGGCACACCCCCATCAAGTTGCGCCCGCGTCTCTTGAGCGCCACGTGTGGCGAGATGAACTCGGAGATTCTCGCGGCCTGTCTGACTTCGTTGATCTTGTCGTCGGCGATCAAGGCCGTTCCTGCTCGTCGTCGGCCAACGTTCGCACGTTGGCGCCGGCAGAGTCCATCAGTGCAGAGAACAAGCCGCCGGTCAAATCCGCCAGGCGCGCGGCGAGAAACGATCCCTCGATGCGGTCGTTCACCTGGCTCACCGGCGAGGTGACGCGCCCGCGCAAGGAGCCTCCGCGCCCTCCTTCCGGCGGAATTGCCCGCAGCGTGAGGACGACGCAGCCGACCAACACGCCGCCCTTAAAGATGCTGAAGGCGGTGCCCGCCAAGCGATTGATCCCCGAATTTTCGGCCGAACCCCACAAGCGCTCGACCAACGAAATGATCAGGCGGCCGGTCATCACGGTAAGGCCAAAGAGAATGATAAAACCGAGCCAGTGGTCCGTCATCGCCGGCCCGGGAACCGATTCGGCAATACGTGCGGCCAGTTTCGGCGTCCACCGTAGCGCAACACCGCTGCCGGTGAGAAAGGCCGCCAGGCTCATCACTTCGTGCAGCAGACCGCGTGCGTAACCGCGGATCGCGAACAGCGTGAGAACGACGGTAACGGCAATGTCGATGGGATGCATCGAGCGCCCCTCAGCGCGGCGCATTCTACCACGGTTTGACTCGCATTGTCGCACGTGAGAACCCCCTGGCTTTCCGACGAATCCGTATGAAACGCACATTGTTTGCACAACTCGGCCATGGCGTGGCTATCGCCGCCGTCGCGGTCGCTCTAAGCAGTGGGTGCAGCTTGATGCAGACCCGTTCTAAATCCGGCGGCGCGACGCCTTCGGCCACGACCGTCTATCAACTCGACAACGGCATGACCGTGGTTCTGCGCGAGGATCATTTCGCCCCAGTCGCCGCCCTGCAGATCTGGGTGAAAGCCGGCGCCGCCGACGAACGCGACAGCGAAGCCGGCGTGGCGCACGTCCACGAGCACATGCTGTTCAAGGGAACCGAACGACGCGCCGTCGGCGAGATTGCCGGCGAGATCGAATCGGCCGGCGGTCACATCAACGCCTGGACTTCGTGGGACCAAACGGTCTACCACATCGTCGTCGCCTCGCGCTACGTCGATACGGCGCTCGACGTGCTCGCCGACGCCGTGCGCCGTTCTTCGTTCGACCCCACCGAACTCGAGCGCGAACTCGGCGTCGTGCTCGAAGAGTGGAAGCGTGGCCAAGACTCGCCCGGCCAGCGCATCTTCAAATCGCTTTTCGCTACCGCCTTCACCAAACATCCCTACAGGCGGCCGGTGATCGGCACCGAAGAGTCGATTGGCGGTCTCACGCGCGAGCGCGTGCTGTCGTTCTTCCACCGTTTTTACACTCCGCAGAACATGACGCTGATCGTCGTCGGCGACTTCGACACCGCGCGACTGCGCGCGGCGATCGACCGCAACTTGGCGGACTTCAAGGCGAGCAGAGTCGAGCGGCCCGAGCGGCCGACGGAGCCGCGACAACGCGGCTTGCGGTTGGATACGATCCGCATGCAGGTACAGGAAGCGCACCTGGCGCTCGGCTTTCACGTTCCTTCGGCGCTCGACGAGGATGCGCCGTTGCTCGACATGCTCGCTTTCGTGTTGGGCGAAGGTGAAAGCTCGCGGCTGTACCGGCGGATGGTCGCCGAAACCCAACTCGCGACCAGCGCGAGCGCCTTCGCCTATACCCCGCCCGATCCGGGGCTGTTTGTCGTCAGCGCCTCGCTCGAAGCGGCCGACATGGTCGAAGCCTACCGTGCGATGGTCGAGGAGCTGTCCGAGCTGCGCTCGCGACCGGTCGACAAAGAAGAAATGGAGCGGGCGCGTGCCAACCTCGAGGCCGACTTCGTCTACCGCAAGGAGACCGTCCAGGGGCAAGCGCGCGAACTCGGTTATGCCACGGTGATTCACGGCGACCCGGACTACGACCGGCGCTATCTCGAAAGCGTGCGCGGGTCCACACGCGAGGACCTGCTTCGGGTGGCGCGCGACTACCTGCGCGCCGACAACATGAGCGTCGTCGAGTTGTTGCCGAAAGACGCCGCGGCGGCGCTCGATCGAGACCTCGCCGCGCGTGGAGCAGCCGTGCTCGATGGGACCACGCGCCAGGCGACGGCGCCCGGCGGCAAGGACGAGGCTGCGCAGTCGGGCGCCACGCAAGCGCAGGCCCGGGCCGAAGCC
>CAZJCO010000216.1:0-5140 GCA_964544375.1 uncultured Myxococcales bacterium | reverse complement strand
CCTCTTTTTGAAGGGAGAGGTGGAGCTCAAGGCCAACACGGAGGTTGAGAAGATCCAAGAGGTAGGGAAGATGCTCGCCATGGCGAAGCAGATGGAGGAGTCGGCCGTCAAGATGTACAACGGCTTCGCCCGCCGGTGCGGCGAGCACGGGGACCGCGTGACGAAGAAGCTCTTCGAAGACCTCGTCGCGGACGAGGAGTCCCACTACGACAACTTCGACACGCAGGACGACCACCTCCGCCGCTTCGGAGAGCAGTTCCTCGCGCTCCAGTCCGTGGACCGCAGCCGTCAGCTGGGCGGGCCGGGGGAGGGGAACGGCTAAGCATTTCAAGCGCCGTTTCGGTGGTTTCGGTAGGCGCCGATACTCGGCTTTCGGTCAACTCGCACCTCTGAGCGGAATGCCTTTTTCGTGCAATTCCGTGCGCATCGCGCTACAGTCATGCTGTGGATCAGGAGTTCATCAGCACTCTTCGCGCAACTCTCAGCATTTATCCCGATCTCCGACTCGCCATCGTGTTCGGTTCGTTGGCGGCCGACTCGCCACGCTACGATAGCGATCTGGACATCGCCGTTGGCGGCGATCGACCGCTTAGCTCCGAGAAGAAGATCGAGTTGATCGAACGACTGGCGCGGGCGTTCGGACGTCCGGTGGATCTCATCGACCTCAGCAACGTTGGGGAGCCCTTACTTGGCGAAATTCTCTTGCGAGGTCGCCGTGTGATCGGTAGCGACGAAGATCATGGGGCACTGCTGTTTCGACATTTGGTCGACAGCGCTGACTTTCTTCCTTGTCGTGACCGGATTCTTGCGGCGCGGAGACGAGAGTGGCTCCAAGGGTAATTGAACAGAAGCTCGAGTCGCTTCGCCGTTGTCTTCTGCGCATTCGGCAGACTTGCCCCGAAGATTCAAAAGTGCTGCAGTCTAATGCGGACGCACAAGACATCCTCACCCTGAACCTCACGCGAGCCGTTCAGATCGCGGTCGACATCGGTGCCCACTTGCTTGTTCAGGAAGAGGCCCCGCCGCCCGGAACGATGGGGGAAACGTTCGACCGTCTGTGCGAACTCGGCATCGTGGACGTGCGGCTCGCCGATCGCATGAAGCGTGCGGTGGGATTTCGTAATCTGGCCATCCACAACTACGAAGAGATCAACTGGGCCATAGTGCACACGATCTGCACGAAGCACTTGACCGATTTCGAAGACTTCGCGCGCGCCGTACTCGAACCGAGATCCTAGCTCTCCCTCGCGGTGCGAGGTTTCCAAACTCGACGCCGATTGACGCCCGCGCTGCGGACGGGTTGACCGTCCGTGAGTCGCGACGTCCGCTCGTCTCGACAAGGCACCATAACGGCGGCTACCGCGTCGGCTGAAAGAAGGCGGGATTTTGGTAATTCGGCGTGATCTTCCGAAGGCCACCTGCGATACGTACGGGGACTACGGCACCGTCCGGCCAAGAGATGGTCAGGGCATCCCACATATCGAGCCAACTCATCGGGCCGGCGGTGTCCTCGTACACCAGCTTGGTCCGAACATAGACGCGCAGCGTCGCCTCGCTCGTCCCATAGAAATGATCCTTCCAGTAGTGAACGCCCACCCGGTAACTCATACCGTCCACCGGCCGGGCGAGAGTCACGATCTCAGGTCCCGCACCGTCGCTGTCGTCACGGTCGAGCCTGGGATTTTGATCGGGGGCCATGCCCCACGCGGGATTCACATCGAACCAGAAGACGTCATAGAGCTGGTCGAACCACGGGTCGGGCTGGCCGTCCTGATCAATGTCGTCGTTGCGTGCGGCAGCTGGGTGAGTCACGTGAAGGTCCATGTCCGATCCCGCCTCCGGTCCCACGTCAGTCTGGTCGGGATCGCCCGGCGTATTCCACTTCAACTCGACGAGGAAACCGTCGACCGGCGTTTCGATACCGGGAAAGACCTCGACCGGACAACCGCTACAGGTCAGCGTGACGGCGGCACCGACGGAACGTTGAAGGACCGCCAACGCGTCGGTTGCCGTCACCGCACCGGAATTGTCCGTGTCGCAGACGCACAGATCACAGCTGCTGAGATGGACGGCTACCCGAAGAACGACCAGTGCATCGGTCGCGGTCGGTGTTGTTCCCGCGGAGACCGGCTGCCCGCAATCCCCCTGGGCCCCCAGTGTAACAGAGGGCGCCGACAAGGCCGGTAGGAGCAGCGTAACCATTAAGCTTACGCCCCTCAGCAGTCGGCACACTCCGAGCATGATTGAGCCTCGTGTACACCCGCTTACGAGGCATTTCCAACGATGACGAATCCGCTGCGTCATGCCTGCTTACCGAGCGAAACGACGCCGGCGACCATGAGTCGTTCAATTTCTGAGCGAGCCAGACCGCACTCTTCGAGAACCTCGCGGGTGTGCTCGCCCAGCAGCGGCGGGCGCCTTACGGCCGCGGCTCTGGGCGTGGGCGGCAAACGTACGGAGCTGCTCGGAGACGACTCCGTACAGCGCGGTGTCCTCGCTCGGTCTCAGTCGGCCAGATTCGCGATCGCGCTTGCGCTGAGCCAGGCGTCGCGGCCGTCGGCGAACAGCACCCGCACCCAGCGATCGCGCCGAGTCTCGATAGTGATCTCTGCGCCGGCCGGCACCGGCTCGGCAAAGCGTAGCGGCGCGTTGAAGGAGTCGGCCGCGCGAGCAGGCGTCTCGACCATGACGACCGCTGCTTTCCCCGCCGCTTCGCTGCGGGAAAACACGAAGGATGAGCCGAGCAGCAGGGCCCAGACCAGCAGCGGCAGCAGCGCCATCGAGCGCGCTAGCGCGTTGCGACGCGCGATGCCGACGGCGGCGAGCAGCGCCGCCAGTAAGAAGGCAAGCGAAGCGGCGCCGCGGCGCTCTTCGGGCGTGAGTTTGGCTCCCAAGAAATCATCGAGAACGCCGTGATCGCGGGGTAGTGGAAGCCACTGCGGAAGAAGGCTGCGGGCGTGATCGAGATTCTGGCGTGCCCGTCGCAGACTCGGGTCGAGGGCCAGCGCGCGGCGCAGGAACAAGATCGCCTCGCCGAGCTGTTCGGCTTGCAGCGCGGCGGTACCGGCGTTGGCCCACAGCTCGGCGCTCGCCGGACCGTCTTCGGCCGCGGCGGCAAAAAGCCTGGCGGCGCGGCGGAAGCTATCGAGCCGGAGGTCGCGGTCCTGGCTTTGCTGTGCGTTGCGATAAGCATCCACTGCGCGCGATAGACGGCCGCCGACGGGCGCCACCGAGCGCTCCGCATATGCCGCGGGCATCGGACGAGGACTGCCGATCGAAAAGAAAAGCACCGCCAGTACTGCGGCAAGTAGCACGAGAAAAGATCGGCGAATCGCTCGCATGCGCATCACGAAGCGTGCTCAACCATCTTGCGGGCCAGCTCGGCGGCCTCGCGTTTGGGTTCTTCGGCCAGCGACGCTTGCCGGCCGCCGGGCGCGTAGACGATTTCATCGAGGCGGGCCAGAAGCGCGTCGACTTGCTCGCTCTGGCTCCCGGGTACTAGTGCGCGCAGGCGGCGCAGTGATGCGGCGAGCTGTTCGGCGTCGCGTGCCGAGTCCACCGCGCGCCTCGCCTGTTCGATTCGGCGCCGGCGACGGCGCTCGGCGGGATCGATTTCGCTGCGCCGACGAACGATCAACCCAGAAAGAACGAGCACGAGGGAAAGACCGTAGGCGGCAAACGCGACTCGCGGTGCAGCGAGCGGAGAGTCGGCACGGTGCCGGAGGCGGCCAAGATCGGTCTCGATCGACAAGTCGGCTCCGGTGAGCGTAAAACGTTTTTGCCGGGTCTGCGCGGTAGCAGCGGCTGCGTTTGGTCTCAATGTCGCGTCGCCGGCCGGTTCGGCGTTGCCCGCGGCGCCTGCCGCGGGCGCGGTCTGCTCGGGCACCGCCGTCACCACGTCGGAGGCGCCGACGACTCGCGCCGCACGAACGGCGAGCGCGATGGGTCGCGAATGCGTGGTTTCGTAACGGCCGGCAGCCGGATTGAACCAGGAAAAAGCGATCGGTGGGATCTCATGCACGGACGGGTCGAGCACGCGTACGGTCAGCTCAAAGCGTTTGGCGCCGTCGGCGAACACGCCAGAAATGTCGCCGGTCGGGAATCGAAACGCGTCGGGTGCGAGACCGCCGTCGGCTGAAAGCGGCGGTAGCGAGGCGCTTTCGACGGTACCGTCGCCGCGCAGAGTAAGCGTCAGTTTGATCGGATCGCCGACTTGCACGACGCTGCGATCGGCGGAGGCCTCCAGCGTGAAGCCTTCTCCCACCGCTCCGGCAAAACTTGCGGGACGGCCCTGCACGGGCAGTTCGGCGACAGTGATCGTGCGCGGTTGATCGACCGCCCGCAGCTTGCGCACCCGCGTCGGGATGCGGCTGCCGAACAAATCGCGGCGAAAGGCGACGGCTTGGTCGACGAACAGCTCGGCCGGCTCGATCGTATACTCGCCCGGCTGCATCGGGATCATCGTCCGCGCGACGGAACGGACGATCCATTGTTTGCCGCCGTCGCTGCGGCGTTCGACATCGGCCGGGTACTCGACGTCGCCGCGCGAGTCGCCGAGCACCATCGTAATGCGCGAGTCCTGCCGCGGCGGATCGACGAAGTCGAAACCATCGCGTTGGTCGAACAGAGGAACGCGGGCGCGCTGGTTGTACACGACGTCGGCATGGTCGGCCAAGGTCCACCATTCGACCGTGACGGGCACCCGCTGGCCGACGACGTAAGGACCCTTGGCCAGCACGAGCCGAATGCGCTGGCTCGGCGCGAGCGGAATCATGCCGACTTTAACCGTGAAGGGTCCTGCCGAGGCTTGCTTGCTTTCCTGAGTGACGTGAAACGGGCCGATGCGGTAGGTCCCGGCACGTTCGGGAGTGAACGTCAGCGAATAGACCACCTTGGTCTCGCTGCGCCGAATGATGCGGCCGTTGATGATCTGCATGAAGCTGCTGCTGCTCGGACTGACGCCGCGGAGTTCGATGCGGGCGCCGGCTACCGGATCGTACGAAAGGTTCGGCTGCGGATCCGACTCGAAACCCGAGGCCGTGATCTCGAGCGTGACCGGAACGCCCGCGTAGTAAGGCGCCGGCGAGGAACGTAACTCGGCGCTCGGCTCGGCTGCCCAGACGGCTTCCGGACCAATCGG
>CAZJCO010000215.1:0-5152 GCA_964544375.1 uncultured Myxococcales bacterium | reverse complement strand
CCCCGGGCGGCCGCCCTCCACGGGCCGGCGGCCGTGTCCTGGGCCGGGGCGCTCGGGGGCCCGGGCTTGCTCGCCTCGGAATGGGCCGACCGCCTTGCGGCGGCGGCGGCCACGGTCGAGGCCGGCCGACGCGCGTGAACCAGCCGCGCAGCGCGAGCTGCCTACAAGAGAGCAGCGATCCTCGCGAGACCGAGCGCATTGCCGGCCGCTTGGCCTCGAGTTCGCCGTCGGGAGCGGTCGTCGGGCTCATCGGCCCGCTAGGCTCGGGCAAGACCTGCTTTGCCCGGGGTGCGGCCGCCGCGCTCGGCATCGACCCGCGCAAGGTGAGCAGCCCGACCTTCGTCTACTTGGTAGAGTACGAGTGCGACGGCGGGCTGTTTCAACATGCCGACTTGTACCGACTCTCCGATCTCGCCGAAGTACACGCCGCAGGAGCGATCGCCGACATTGGTCTGACCGAAGCCATCGAGGATGCTCGACTGACGGTAGTCGAATGGTGGGAGCACTACCGCGGCCCAGCGCCACACAATCTGGCAACTGTTGAGTTTGTCATCGGAAAGGCCAACCATAGGTCGATTACGATTGGATTCCACGGGCCCGACGCCGCTGCCTGGGCGGCGGCAATGGGCGCGAGGAGCGGGCGAGAGTG
This sequence comes from uncultured Myxococcales bacterium, assembly GCA_964544375.1. GTDB lineage: Bacteria > Desulfobacterota > Binatia > UBA1149 > SPBQ01 > CAZQYE01. The sequence goes on along the minus strand of CAZJCO010000215.1, from coordinate 4,503 downwards.
ACGCGATGGAGCCGAGCAAGCGGATTGTCCAGAAGTACGGAGGCACCTCTGTTGCCGATCTCGCCCGCATCTGCGCCGTTGCCGACCGCGTGGCCCGCAGTCATGCGCAAGGCCGGCAGGTAGTCGCCGTCGTCTCGGCAATGGCCGGCGAGACCGACCGGCTGCACGAACTCGCGGCCGCCGTCAGCCGGCAACCGAGCGAACGCGAACTCGACGTTCTGTTGGCCACCGGCGAGCAGGTTACCAGCGCGCTCCTGTCGATCGCCTTGCACGACCGTGGCCTGGCGGCGGTCTCGCTGCTCGGGCATCAGATTCGTATCGAAACCGACTCCTCGTTCGGCAGAGCGCGGATCAAGTCGATCGACGTTTCCCGCGTGCAGCAGGCCCTCGAGTCCGGACACGTGGTGGTCGTTCCCGGTTTTCAGGGTGTCGACGAGCAGCACAACATCACGACCTTGGGCCGCGGCGGATCGGATACGACGGCGGTCGCGCTAGCGGCGGCGCTCGAGGCCGACTGCTGCGAGATCTACACCGATGTCGACGGCGTCTTTACTACCGACCCGCGGGTCTGCACCGAGGCACGCAAACTCGAACGGATTTGCTACGACGAGATGCTGGAATTGGCGAGCCTCGGCGCCAAGGTGCTGCAGATCCGTTCGGTCGAGTGCGCCAGCCGCTACCGCGTGCCGGTTCACGTGCGCTCCAGCTTTCACGATGGGGACGGCACCTGGGTCGTTCCCGAGGAGCAGATGATGGAAGAGATGTTGGTGTCGGGCGTAGCCTACGACAAGGATCAGGCGAAGGTCACCTTGCAAGGAGTTCCGGACCGCCCGGGATTGGCCGCGGCCGTGTTCGGACCACTGGCAACCGCGGACATCGTCATCGACATGATCGTTCAGAACGTCGGCGCCGATGGCCGAACGGATCTCACGTTCACCGTCGGACGCAAGGACCTCGAGAAAGCCGAAGGCTTGATCGAGCGCCTGGCTTCTGAAGTCGGCGCCAGCGGCGTCGCCGCCGGCGCCCAGGTGGGCAAAGTCTCGGTGGTCGGTCTCGGCATGCGCAACCACGCCGGTGTGGCCGCACGCATGTTCGAACTTCTCGCCGCCGAAGGCATCAACATCCAGATGATCTCGACGTCGGAAATCAAGATTTCGGTCGTCGTCGATGTCGAGCAGGTCGATCAGGCGGTGCGTGCCCTGCACGCGGCGTTCATCGGCACCGGTCCTGCTTCGGCGGCTACGGAAAAGCAGGAGGGTTCGGCGTGACTCGCGGCAAGAAGGTCGAACTCTACGATACGACCTTGCGTGACGGCAGCCAGGGCGAAGGCGTCAGTTTCACCGTCCACGATAAGCTCGCGGTGACCGAAAAACTCGACGACCTCGGCATCGCCGTCGTCGAAGGCGGCTGGCCCGGATCGAACCCGCGCGACGAAGAGTACTTCGATCGTGTGCGTGGACTCAAGCTCAAAAGCGCCAAGGTCGCCGCGTTCGGTTCGACCGCACGGCCGGGGAGGCGTGCGAGCGAAGACGACAACATCCGCAAACTGGTCGCAGCCGAGACGCCGGTGGTTACGATCGTCGCGAAAACCTGGGGCAAGCAGGTCAAGGACACGCTGCGCATCGGACTCGAGGCCAACCGCGACTTGATCGCCGCCTCGGTGGCGTATCTGGCAGAGCGCGTAGAGCGGGTCATCCTCGATGCCGAGCACTTCTTCGACGGGTATCTGTCGGATCCCGACTATGCGCTCGAATGCCTGCGCGCCGCGGCCGAGGCCGGCGCCCACGCGCTCTGCCTATGCGACACACGCGGAGGTTCCCTGCCGGCGACGATCACCGAGGGGGTGCGCGCGGCGGCACAGATCGATGCGGTCATCGGTATTCACTGCCACAACGACGCCGGGCTTGCCGTGGCCAACTCGTTGGCGGCGGTCGAGGCCGGCGCGCGCCAGGTCCAGGGAACGATCAACGGCTTCGGTGAGCGTTGCGGCAACGCCAACCTGTGCACGATCCTGCCCAGCTTGCAGCTCAAGATGGGCTACCGCTGCGTCAGCGCGCGCGAATTGAAAAAGCTCGGCGAAGTATCGCGAAGTCTCTACGAAGCGGCCAACGTGCAGCCCGACAAGCAGCAACCCTACGTTGGACAGTCGGCGTTCGCGCACAAGGGCGGGCTTCACGTCTCGGCGATCCGCCGTAGTCGCGAATCCTACGAACACATCGACCCGGCCAAGATCGGCAACGAGCAGCGCATTCTGGTGTCCGACCTGGCCGGCCGCAGCAGTCTGGCCGTCAAAGCCAAACAATTCGGGCTCGATCTCGACGATCGCGCCGACGAGCTCGGCACGCTGCTAGGCCAGGTCAAGGAGCTGGAAAAACTCGGATTCCAGTTCGAGGGAGCCGATGCCTCGCTTGAACTGTTGCTACGTAAGAATCTGAAAAGAAAGGAAAAGTTCTTCCGTCTGATCGGCTTCCGCGTGATCGACGAAAAACGCAACGAAGACGAGGCGACGCGATCCGAGGCGACCGTCATGATCGAAGGGCCGGACGGCGACATCGAACATACCGCGGCCACCGGCAACGGGCCGGTTCACGCGCTAGACCAGGCGCTGCGGAAAGCGCTGGTGCAGTTCTTTCCTTCGCTCGCCGACGTACGCTTGCTCGACTACAAGGTGCGCGTTCTCGACGGTCGCGACGGTACCGCGGGAATGGTGCGGGTGTTCATCGAATCCGGCGACAACCGCGTGCGCTGGGGAACCGTCGGCGTCTCGCACAACGTGGTCGAGGCGAGCTGGCAAGCTTTGGTCGACAGCATCGTCTACAAGCTGCACAAAGACGCCGCGCGAAAGCCTCGCGCTCGGCGAAAGTAGCACCACCATGGGCCGCTACTTCGATTACAACGCGACCGCTCCGGTTTACCCCGAGGCGCGCGCTGCGATCGACGCGCTCTTGGCCGAGCCGCCGGGCAACCCTTCGAGCATCCACGCCGCCGGTCGCCGCGGGCGTGCCTTGCTCGACGAGGCCCGCCGAGCGGTGGCGCGGCTGCTCGGAGCCGACCCGCGCGGGGTGATCTTCACCTCGGGGGCGACCGAATCGAACAACTTGGTACTGCGCGGAGTCAGCGCCCGTCGACCCGAGCTGACGATCGTGACCACGCGTATCGACCACGCCTCGGTGTTGGCGACGGTCGACGCGCTCGAGCGCGCCGGCAGAGAAGTCGTTCGCCTCGAGGTCGATGCCGAGGGCCGCTTCGACCTCGACGCGCTTGCCCAGCTCACGGCCGAGCGTCCCTGCCTCTTCAGCTCCAGTTGGGCGAACGGTGAGTGCGGCACGATCACGGACGTCTCTGCGCTGACCGAGCGCGTCGCCGAGGGAACCATCGTCCACATGGACGGCGCGCAAGCAGCCGGCCGTTTCCCTATCTTCTGCGGACAGGGCGTACACTTTCTCTCGATCTCGGCGCACAAGTTCGGCGGACCGCCGGGAGTCGGGGCACTGGCGATGGCGACAGACGAGCTGCCCGAACCGCTGGCGACCGGCGGCCCGCAAGAGCGCGGCATGCGAGCGGGCACGGAGAATCTCACGGGCGTAGTCGCCATGGCCGCCGCCGCGGACTACGCGCTCGAACACATGGACGATGAATGGCAGCGGCTCGAGGCTTTGCGCGAACGGCTCTGGCAGATGATCGTGCAGCGTCCCGGCGGCCTCCTGAGGGTTTCGCCTGCGGACGGACTGCGCAACACCTTGACCGTCGGCATCGAAGGGCTTCGCGGCGACGTCGTCGTCGCGTCGCTCGATCTCGAAGGGTTTGCCGTCTCGACCGGCTCCGCCTGTGCCGCCGGCGCAGCCGAGCCCTCGCACGTGGTGCAGGCGCTCGGCGTCGAGGCCCGCTATCGCGACGGCGTGCTGCGCATCAGTATGGGGCGCGATACGCGCGAGCGAGACGTCGATGAACTGGCGGAAACGCTGGCCACGGTCGTTACCCGCGCTCGGAGCGCTCAGGCGTGAACGTAGGACGCGAGCGCGTGGTCGTCGCAATGAGCGGCGGCGTCGATAGTTCCGTGGCCGCGGCGATGCTCGTCGACCAGGGCTTCGACGTCATCGGCGTCTCCATGCGGCTGGCCGAAGAGGCAGCGGCAAACGACTCGAGCGGCTGCTGCAGCTTAGACGATTTCCAAGACGCCGCCCGCGTCGCCCTGCGTCTGGGCATTCCGCACTACGTCTTCGATATGCGGCAAGAGTTCGACCAAAGGGTGATTCGCCCCTTTGTCGAGGAGTATCTCGAGGGACGCACACCGAGCCCCTGCATTCTTTGCAATCGAACGATGAAGTTCGATCTCCTGCGCCGCAAGGCCGCCGAACTCGGCGCCGCTTACGTCGCTACCGGCCATTACGCGCGACGCGAGCGTCGCGGCGAACGCCTGCATCTGCTTTGCGGCCGCGACCCCGACAAGGATCAGTCCTACTTTCTCTTCGAAATGAGCCAGCGGGAACTGGCCGGCACGCT
>CAZJCO010000214.1:0-5163 GCA_964544375.1 uncultured Myxococcales bacterium | reverse complement strand
CAACGTAATACTATAAGACAGGAGATCTGATAGAGATCGTGCGACGCGCCCTCACCGAGGGCGAAGAGCCCCAGCTCCGCCGCAAGCGGCAGCCCAGCTAGCAATGCACGATCACCACCACGACCATCGGCACGGGCAGCGCCGTCGCTTGGCGATCACCCTGGCACTGACGACCTGCTACATGATCGCCGAAGTCGCCGGCGGTTTGATCAGCAATTCGCTCGCGCTACTGGCCGACGCCGGCCACATGCTATCGGACGTCGCCGCCCTGGCCCTGTCGTTGTTCGCGATTCGCGCAGCCTCACGACCGGCTCGTTCGTCGCAAACCTACGGCTACTACCGGATCGAAATTCTCGCCGCGTTGGTCAACGGAAGCGCCCTGGTCGTGCTCGCCATCTTCATTTTCATCGAAGCGATCGAGCGCCTGGCCCAGCCCGCCGAAGTACGCGGCGTACTCATGCTCGTCGTCGCCAGCGGCGGCCTCGTCATGAACCTGATCGGCCTGCGCATTCTCAGCGGCGGCACCAGCGACAGCCTCAACGTCCGCGGTGCCTGGCTGCACGTCCTATCGGACACCCTCGGCAGCGTCGGCGCGATCGTCTCGGCGATTCTGCTCTGGCAGTTCGGCTGGCTTTGGGCCGATCCCGTAGCCTCGATGCTGATCGCGCTGTTCGTCGTCTACTCGGCCTGGATGCTGCTCAAGGAAACGGGGGCCGTCCTGATGGAAGCGGCCCCGGGCCACATCGACGTCGACGAGGTGCGCGACGCGATGGCGGCCCTGCCCGACGTCCTCGAGGTGCACGACCTGCACGTCTGGACCATCACGAGCGGTCTGGAATCGATGTCGGCTCACATCGTCGCCAACCCCGAGGCCCGCAACCAGGCGCTACTGGGCGAGTTGCGCGCGCTGCTCGCCCACCGTTTCGGCATTCGCCACGTGACGATTCAGATCGAGGCCGACGGCTTCGAAGAGGGAGAGGTGTGCGCGTAGGCGGCTTTTTATCAAGCCGGTTGACTAAAATGCGGTTTCATTCGTACAATTAAACGAGATGAAGGCGCGCCCGAAAGCTTCGCGAACCGGTTCGGCACTCGTCGCCGCACTGTTGTGGGCCTACGCGCCTCTGTTCCCGGCCAGCCTCTGCGTCGCCAGCGGCGCGATGGCTGCGCAGCAACCGGCGCAGTCCGCCCACTGTGCGCATCGGCACGAGGCCCCCTCGCAGCCGACCCGTAGCCACTGCACCGACCCCGAGACCAGCTGCTGTCTGAGCGTCTCTCCCGACGGCGTCGTCGGCGCGGCAACGTTCCAACTCGACACGACGGTCGTCGCGGTTGCCTGCCCCGCGGTCAGTCATGACCGTACCGTTTGCCCGGCTTCGGCCTGGCTACCGCCGGTCGATAGCTCGCCGCCAAAAAGACTGCCGCCGCCGCTTACGAGCGTCTTTCGGCTCTGATTCTCCGCTAATCGCTAGGCCCAGCTAGGGCTTTCGTTGCGTATCGCGCGCGTGCACGCGTTGTGCGCGCGCGTAAGGAAGTTTGTCGCTTCGAGCGGCAGACAGCGGAGAATCGACATGTTGAAAACCGAAACGAAGCCGGTCGCGGCGGCGCTGCTGGTCGCCCTCGCAGTGGCTGCAAGCGCCTGCGGAGCGGTCAATCACGAGCTGCAACAGCGCGTGGCCGCCGAAGCGATGGCGCTCGAACCCAAAGTCGAGGATCAATCGGCGGTCCGCGAGGTCGCGATCAAGACGGCGGAAAACCGGATGGCGCTCCCCGAAGCCGGGCCGCTGCCCGACGCCGCCGGACTCGAGGACTACGTGCGCATCGCACTGCGCGACAATCCTTCGATTGCTCGCGCGATCCGCGAGGTCCAGGTGCTCGGATACCGCGTGCCCCAGGTCACGTCGCTCGACGATCCGGTCGTCAGCTTCGTGCCGCCCACCGGCGACATGGTGCAGACCGCCGCCGGCATGCTCGGCGGCGCTGTCGGCGCGTCTCAGAAGATCCCGTTTCCGGGCAAGCTGACCGCCAAAGGGCGAATCGTCGAGCAGTCGGTACGGATGGCTCTCGACCGGCTCGCCGACGTGCGCATCGCGACCCTCGCGCGCGTCAAGCGCGCTTATTACGACTACTATCTGGCCGACATCTCGACCTCGATCGCGCGCGACAGCCAGACCCTGCTGCGCCAGATCCGCGACGTCGCCGCGGCGCGCTACAGCGCCGGTACGGCAACCCAGCAGGACGTGCTGCGCACCGAGGTCGAACTCTACAATCTGACCAACGAGCTGATCACCTTCGAACAACAGAAGGCCACGGCACGCGCACTGCTCAACTCGCTGATGGACCGCGATGTGGAGGCCCCTCTGCCGCCGCCGCTGCCATTCGACCTCAAGCGGGTCGATTGGAAGATGCCGCAACTCATGACCGAGGCCGTCGAAAAGAGCCCGCGCCTTGCGCGCCTGCGCAACCAGATCCGCCGTGACCTGGAAGCCGTGAGGCTCGCGCGTCTCGACTACTTTCCGGACCTGACGGCCGGCGCTACCTACACCTTCATCTCAGGATCCGGCGTCAGCCCCGTCGCCAGCGGTAACGACGCCTGGAATCTGGGCCTCGGCATCAATCTGCCGATTTGGTGGCGAAAACAACGCGCGCAGGTTCTCGAGGGCAACGCCCAGGTGCTTGCGTCGGTCGAAGAGTACAGCGAGCTGCGCAACGCGATCTTCTTCGAACTCGAAGATGCGATGGTCAAAATCGACACGCAGTACCGTCAGGCCGTGCTTTTCCGCGACTTGATCGTCCCGCGCGCCTGGCAAGCCGTTGAAGCGTCGACCTCTAGCTACCGCGCCGGAGCTCTCGAGTTCACCGCGTTGATCGAGAACTGGCGTCAGTGGCTCGACTTCGCGCTGGCCTATCACCGCTCGCTAGCAGGCGTCGAACAACGCTTCGCCGATCTCGAACAACTCGTCGGTATCGCGCTGCCGCACCTGCCGCAGCCCAAAACAGCCGTGAATGCCTCGCCCATCGCATCCCCGGGAGAATAAGCACAATGAACCTTCGCAACACGACCACCACCGTTCTCGTCATCGCCGTCGCGTTCGCCGCCGGAACCGCTGCCGGCACGCTGTGGCGCAGCATGCATCAACCCTCCTCCCAGCCCGGCGCCGAGCAGAGCGCCGTGCAGCACCAACACGCCGCCGAGGGGACCGCGGCGACCGAGGAAAAGGCACAGACCTGGTACACCTGCGGAATGCACCCAGAGGTGATCCAGGACCACCCGGGCGACTGCCCCAAGTGCGGCATGAAGCTGCAACCGATGGCGCCCGACCGCGCCGCCGCCATGGGACTGACGACGGAACCGTCGGCCGGCGCCGGCAAGCTCAAGGGCGAGCGCAAAATTCTCTACTGGAAGTCTTCGATGATCCCCGGCGAGATCCACTCGGAGGCGGGGAAAGACTCCATGGGCATGGACCTGATCCCGGTCTACGAAGACGAAGCCGCCAGCGCCGGCACGATCCGAGTCGATCCCGTGACCGAGCAGAACATGGGCGTTCGCACCGACGAGGTTATTCGCGGCCCGCTGGTAAAGACGGTGCGAACCGTCGGTTTTGTCGCTTACGACGAGACCAGCCTGGCCAACGTCACGACCAAGATCGACGGCTGGATCGAAAAGCTCTACGTCGAGGCGACCGGCCAGCAGGTGCATGCCGGCGACGCCCTGTTCGAGTTGTACTCGCCCGAGTTGTTCTCGGCGCAGGAAGAGTACCTGAGCGCGATTCGCAACCTGCAACAAAAAGATGTGCGCATCGCGCCACGCTCGCGCATCGACTCGCAAAAGCTGATCCGAGACGCGCGCACGCGGCTCGAGTTCTTCGACATTTCCGACAAGCAGATCACCGAGCTCGAACGCAGCGGCAAGGTCCGCAAGACCCTCACGATCCACGCGCCGTTTACAGGCATCGTCACGCACAAGAACGTCGTCGAAGGCCAATACATCAAAGCGGGAAACGACGTCTTCAAGATCGCCGATCTTTCGACCGTGTGGGTGATGGCCAAGGTCTTCGAGCACGACATGCCGTTCGTCCGGCTCGGCCAGGAAGCGCTGATGTCGCTCAGTTACATCCCGGGCAAAACCTTTCGCGGCCGCGTGACCTACGTCTACCCCTACCTGGAATCGAAGACCCGTGAAGTGCCGGTGCGGATGGAGTTTCACAACCCGGGCTACGAACTCAAGCCGGGGATGTACGCCAACGTGACGTTACACGAACAGATCAAAGAAAATGCCGTGCTCGTGCCCGACGTCGCCGTAATCAACACGGGACGGCGGGCGGTTGCCTTCGTCACCAAAGAGCCGGGACGCTTTCAGCCGCGCGAAGTCCGCGTCGGCGCCCGGGCCCGCGACAACTACGTCGAAGTCCTGTCGGGCCTCGCCCCCGGAGAGCAGGTCGTCGTCTCCGGACAGTTCCTGCTCGATTCGGAGAGCAACCTGCGCGAGGCAGCCATGAAGTTTCTCAAGCCGGGCAAGACCAGCGGCGCCGCACCGATCAAAGAAGAGACGGAAAAGGCGATGGGCAAGGAGCATCGCCACGGCAAGGACGACGGCAAACTGTTCTACGTCTGCCCGATGCCCGAACACGCCGACATCCTTTACCACGAAGCCGGCAAGTGCCCGATTTGCGGCATGGGCCTGGTACCGGTGAGACGCGCAGCCGGAGCCGAAACGCGGGTTCCGAAACCCGCGTACTGGACTTGTCCGATGCCCGAACACGCCTCGGTCCACGAGAACGGCCCGGGCAAGTGTCCGATCTGCAACATGACGCTCGTCCCCGTGGTGCAAGCGGCACCGGCGCCACAAGCGACCGAAGGAGCCGCGCCGTGATCGGCCGCATCATCGAGTTCTCGCTCAAGAACAAGTTCCTGATCCTGCTGATGGCAGTGTTCATCGGCGCCGGCGGCTACTACTCGCTGTCGCAGACACCGCTCGACGCGATTCCCGACCTTTCCGACGTGCAGGTGATCGTGTTCACGGTGTACCCGGGGCAGGCGCCGCAGGTCGTCGAGGATCAGGTCACCTACCCGCTCACGACCAAGATGCTGTCGGTCCCCTTTGCCAAGGTCGTGCGCGGCTACAGCTTCTTCCACTACTCTTTCGTTTACATCATCTTGGTCGGG
>CAZJCO010000213.1:0-5218 GCA_964544375.1 uncultured Myxococcales bacterium | reverse complement strand
CATAGCAGTTGCGGCTTGAACTTCTCAACGTTGCGGGTTCCGAACTGGTCGGTAACCTCGAGTGGGGCGATGTTGACCTTCGGGCACTTGACCTTGTAGCAGATGCGGTCGTTCGTGTATTCGGGCCCGTCGTAAGCGACGGGTGGAATTCCGTCCTTGCTCTTGTCCGTGAAAGAGGTGACGTCCTTGTCGACGGGAACGCAGAACAACTTCGCCTTGCCTTTCACGCTGCAGTGCTCAAGGCCGAATTCCGCCTGCAGCGCTGTCAGGTCGACTTCGGCCAGGAACTTCGCGTGGTCTTTGACCTTGTAACATTTCATGTGGTCGAACAGCTGGGCGTTGGCTACCAGCGGGGTCGTGATGATAAGGACGCCAACGAGCGCGGCGCCGATACGAGTTGCCTTCATGGTGTTTCCCTCCCATGCGTGGTTGCGGTCAGATTAACCCTGCCCAATACCGGGGACGGCAAGAGGTCCGAGATCCGGGGGGCGCTCGGACCTACCTGGTAGGATAAGGCGTCAGGAGCGTAACTCCGCAGCGGAACGATTGTCAATATGAATATTAGAAAAGCCCGCGAACAGCCGTTGCCGCACCCGGCGTACGGGTTACTTCCTCCGACCAGCCAGCCTTGACAACGATCCCCCGGCGGGAGTACGGTTCGCACACTGACAGAATCTCCGGCAGCGGCCCCCGCCCGCTCGACCAAGCCTGCCGCCCTGTGGTCGGCGCCGGAACACACACCGACGAGGGCTCACTGTCGGCAGGAGGAGTGCCATGCTGCCGAAAATGAGCTTAATTTCCGCGGTCGCGGTAGCGTTCGGAGCTACCCTTTTTACTTTCGTACCCGAGAGTTCCTCTTACCAAACGTTTCAGTTCACCGGCGGTAAATGCGACGGGTTCAAGAAACACGATCCATCGACGCCAAGTAGCGCCCTTACCTCCGCGTTCGGTACGATGGTAGGTTTTGATAACTGGAGCATAGACAGTATTTTTGGTCACACGTTTACCGGCCTACCAGCCTGCATGTCCTCCTGCCAGCTCCAAATCCCCATGCTAGCGCTCGGTGAAAATCCCGCCAACGACCGACTCGATCTCGAATACCATCCCACGCCCCCCCCCGGAGCCTTCGCCTATAGTCAACCTCTCGCTGACTTGCCGACCGTGGGTAGCGGCTGGAGCCAGCACGATCAACGCACTTTCCAGTTGGACTGCTCGGCTCTGCCGAAAGCCACGACGCAGAATCAGACTGCACCGCCGTTCAATCTGTTCACGACTCCCGGTTTCGCGACCGGAGGCAAGCTCGACGTCGTGGTGCAGGATGATACCTCCGTGGACTGCATTACGCTCACTGTTGCGAACTGCTGTGGTGACGGAAACGTTGATCCCGGCGAGTGCTGCGACGATGCGAACAGCCAAAACGGCGACGGCTGCGACAACTGCGAGTGCGAAGTATGCGGCAACAATATCTGGCAACCAGCTGCGGGAGAAGAATGCGACGGCAGCGATGACAAAGCCTGCCCTGGCCGTTGTGAGGCCGATTGCTCTTGCCGGCCGTATCGAACCACGCACCTGGAATGCTGGGACGTGAAGGACGCCAATGGCTTACAAAAAGCATTCAAGATGAATCAACTGACCGTTGATCTCGACGGCCCTCAGTTCGGTCCCCTCAAGGGATGTAAGGTCAAAAAGACCGTCCGCTTATGTAGCCCGGTCGAAAAGACCGTCGCTTCGGATTGGACGACTCTTCCAGTCGATGGGCCCATGCTCGAAGCCAACCAGGACTACATATGTTACAAAGTACAGTGCAAACGATTGGGAAAGGATCAGGGGGTGAAGGACCAGTTCGCCGACCGTACGATGAAACTCAAGCGGTCCGGAACACGAGAACTTTGCGTTCCCGCGAGAAAAACCACGCCGTGTAACCAGACTCTGGCGCCGACGTGCTGGGGCGACTGCCCTAACGAACGCGAGTTTTGCAGCTATGACAAGCACTCGCAGAACAACGGGTACTGCCACTGCGTTACTACTACTACCTCTACTACTACCTCTACTATTGTTAGTGATACTACGACTACGACGACTACCACGACGACGACTACTACTACTCTACCTTGCGACAAGACCTATCCCCAATGCGATGGCGCCTGCCCAACCCCCGGTCAAGTGTGCTCGCCGCACGACATATGGCAATGCCAAAGCACTACGAATCCGTGCACTACGAACGCGGACTGCGACGCGAGCCTAGGGCCGTGCGTGCTCGTAGGACAAGATTGCAAATGTCAGCCGTAGGAGCCGTAGGTTGCGCACAGGGGGTAGCGGCCGATAGGCGTCGTAGGGGAGGCGTCTGCAAGTCTTGAAGTAGCGGCACAGCCGGCGACGCGGACTACGGACTTGATTGAAGGGGCGGCGTCTTCGTTTCCCTTCGGCGATTCTCGAGTTAACAAAACGGAAACCGCTGACGAGAGGAGACATCGATGGACAGTAGGGTTGGACGCTCATGTTGCCAGCTGGACGCTGGCGAATGTCTCGCAGACGGGCAAGCAACTGCAAGAGTTTCCAGTAGAAACAAGGGGGGCGGCACTTGTGCGGGCGATCCGAGCCATCCCCGGGCAGCGTCATTGACGTCGCTGCGCTGCGTTTGGCTCAACCTAGCCGCCGGCCTGCTGCTAGCCGTCGCCGGACAAGCGTCCGCCCAGCGCATGCCGGATGCGGACTCTTCGCATCCACCGCCGCCGGCTCCACGCGAGAAGTTCTGCTGCGAGAAGTGTCAGCAACAGGATCCTCCGCCAGAAAAAAAGCAGCCCGGATGTAAGAACTCGGTGCTAGCATCTTGGTCGCCGCAAGCGTTCGCGCCGTCGAAAGCCGACCGGGCTCTGCTCGTTCCCGGAACCCGCGTCACAAGCGAGAATGTCGAGCAGTATGCAGCCTACCTCAGTCCCGCCACGCGCTGGCTCGTTGGCGCTGGCGGTATCGGCGCGATCGAAGTTGGCGAGTATCGCCCGGCTTCTCTGCCGCCCCCTCTGATCGACGCGACTCGCCAATACGCGTGTCACGTTGCGCTCAAGCCCGAGGGCCTCGAAGGATATATGGCCGGGCTGCCTTTTCCCGTCGTCGGGAAAGACGATCCCGACGCCGCGGCCAAACTGATGTGGAACCACGACGTCGCCGGGGCCTTCGACGATCTGAAAGTCGGTGCCGTCGTCTGTTGGACTGGAGCGATCGACTCCGGCCAGGCGAGCGGATCTCTGCAGATAGAGAAGACGTTTCGTATGGAGGCCTTCCGCCAACTTAGGATGGTCGGTCGGTTGATGGTCGCACCGCGACCGTTGATGGTGCCCAACCGCGACGCCGCTTGGGAGAAGACGGAAATCTACCCGATGATCGAGCCCGACTACCTGAAAGGAACCAGTATCTCCTGGGTCCGATACGTCGATGCGAAGCGCATGCCCGACACGTGGCTGTATCTGCCGCAGTTGCGCCGCGTGCGCCGGCTCTCTGCGGCGCAGCGCTCGGACGCGCTGTTCGGTCAAGATCTCGACCTCGACAGCTTGGGTGGCTTCGCTGGACCAGTCTCCTGGACAGAATGGAAATACTTGGGCGAGCGCACGTTGCTGGCGCCGTTTCACATGGCGCAAACGCCTGTCAAGTGGCGCACGGGTGCCGAGGGTTTTCTTCCCCAAGGGCGCTGGGAGCCGCGGCGTGTCTGGGCGCTCGAAGGCGTATCGTCGGCGACGCAGTATGCCTATTCGAAACGGGTGATCTACCTGGACCGCGAGACCTATCGCATCGTCTATACCGAACTCTACGATACAACCGGACAGCTATGGAAGGTGGTGTTCAACGGCTTTCATTTCAGCAACCGGCCGTTTCCGATGGACCAGTGTAAGGCCGACTGGGTGTTTCCTTACGTCGCGATGGAAGTTGCCGTCGACGTGCAGCTCAATCACGCAACTTTCTGCCAGCTGCCCGGCGAGACGCCGAGCACGGGCAGCGGCTGGCGCGTCAATAAGAACGAAGTTCATGAATGGCAAAGTTGGTGGGACCCTGCCCCCGAAATGTAAAACCCTTGCCCCGACGGCCGTCCGTGTTCTAATTCCGCTCCCGGCACCTGGGCGTGAAGAACGAGGCAGCGGCGCTCGCGGCCGCCCGGGATCACTGCGGAGTTGATACACTGATTCACCAAACTTCGAGAAGAATCGTCCCTCGCGCGCGACCGGACGAACGTGGAGAACGCGCGATCGCCCGCGAGTTCCGCCGTTTGATCGACGCCGGTGCGCGCCTGCGAGTTGCCGGGGAGGCTCGGCGCAAGCCCCGCGAACTGCTCTCCCGCGGCTATACGCCCAGGTTCAAGGTCTCGCTGTTCGATACCGACTACTACCTGACGAACGTCCGACAGAACCCGGCGCTGCGCTTCTTTGTCGGCTACGTCGCCCAACCGATGCCGGGCAAGCCCGAAAAGACACAGATCCACGCGCGCATTTTCTACAAGGACGTGTCGTTGATCTGGCGTGCGGCGTCGCATGCGGTGTGGTCGGAGGACGAGTTCTGGATCGGTAAGGGCGATGTGATCCGCCACCGGGTGGGTGGCGAGGAATACCTGACGTCGAATGAGTCCACAACCGATCTGCCGCTCGAAATCCAGGACGCTTTTGAGCAGCTCAACCGAACGGCGAGCTTCGTCCGGACCGACGAAGCCTCGCTCGCCTTGGTGCTCCGATGTTCCCTGCGTGAGCGCATCGAGCCCTACGCCGACTTTACCGAACCGAGACGCCGGGCTGCCCGCGTCGCGGGCAATCGGGTGAACCGAGGGCGCCGCGTTGCCTACTTCGAACGGGCGAACGTTCCGGAATCTCTGCGTTTCGTGCCGGGCTTCGAACCGGATTTTTGCGACGGGATCCTCGAGAAGACCACCTCGACCAGCGCCATGTACGGCGGCCGCCTACGACGCTTCCGCATCCTGTCGCGCAACCGCGAGATTCAGTACTTGTTCTTCGCCGGCCGCCGCCACGTCTGGATCATCCCGCCGCAAGCGACCACGACCGAGCTTTCGAGCTTCGGCCTGCGGACGATCGACGTCGCGGTCGACGACGACCTCTGCGTGCCCGGTTACGAATACCACTATCTCGACGACGCGACGGATCCGCCGGCTTGGTTCAGCCAGATTCCCAAGGGCTTTGCCGGCCGGCCGAGCCGTCATGATGACTCGCGAGCGGACGCC
>CAZJCO010000212.1:0-5261 GCA_964544375.1 uncultured Myxococcales bacterium | reverse complement strand
GCGTTGAGGCGTGGGGGGCTGTCACTGGCTCCAGCCCGTAGCTCTCAAACTGCGTCGCTATATACAGCGCCGCGATCTCTCCTCCGCGCGCACCGGTATCCCGCCCTTCGAGCTCATCGCTGGCGAGGAAGCTGAGATGCCCTAACAGTCGTTCCTGGGTGATCGTCGGCAGCTCCAGCTCGTCCGCGTCGATCGCGGTAGCGAGCAGAAGAAAGCCGCAGAGGCAAACGATATGGCGAAGATAGACCATCTCTCTAAGTCGAAGCGACCGGTTCGGTATCACGACGCAGAGGAGCGTGCGCCACGCCGCTACAGCTTGGCGCGGAGCTCCTGAAACGTCACATTTTCCTGGCCGGCGACTTCACATCGGTAGCCGAGTCGCTGCTGCGAGTCGGTCTCCTTCGTGACCGTAGCCGAGCTGTCTCCGTAGAGTGACTTCAGAAGCCCGTCGAGCAGAGGACGCATCTCGGTGTCGACCTCGTCGCTATGCGGGAAGAGGACACGATCGTTCAACGTGACATCGAGCACTCCAGCGCGCGGTTTCACGAGACCCTTCAACTCGTCGCACAAACGAATTGCCTTGTCGAGCAGCAGACGCGTAGCGCCTTCGAAGCGCTGCGCAGGTTCGCCGTCGAGGTTGCGTCGCGTCGGTGTCCCCACGCTGTCCTTACTCATATCCGCCCCAAGTCCTCAGCGATGACAAACGGAACAATCGTCCCGGCTCTCGATCTCGTACTCTTCGACCAGCCGCGCGCCCAGCTGCGGATCGTCGGCTGGACGCTGCCAGCTCATGTTGAACACTTCCCCTCGAGGACGAACGTTGCGTTGCGGGTTGCGGTGGCACGCCAAACACCACTCCATCTGCAATGAGGCGTTCTGCCAAGTCAGGTTCATCTTGTCGACGCGACCGTGACAGGTCGCACAACCGATCCCCTTGGCAATGTGAATACTGTGATTGAAATAGACGAAGTCCGGAAGATCGTAAACTTTCGTCCAGGCCAGCGATTGGCCGCTTCGGAAGCTCGCCCGGACCGGCTCGAGGGTCGGACTGTCCGACCAAATCTGCGCGTGGCAGTTCATACAAATCTGCGTCGGCGGGATGTTCGCGTACGACGATCGCTCGACAGTCGTGTGGCAGTAGCGACAATCGAGACCCAGCTCACCGACATGATGCCGGTGGCTGAAGGGAACAGGTTGCTGCCTGGCAACGTGCGCCCGCGTCACATAGTCTGAGCGGTTGAATTCCAGCAATGCCCACAGCAACGCCGCAAGGACGAACAGTCCACCGAACAGCGTAAACTTGGCAATGGCATTTGCCCCTGGCCTGAATACCTGCGCCATTGTCTGTCCTAACGTTTCCTTCGATACCGCGAGGCCGCAAAGATCCAGCAAGCTGCAAAACGACCCCTCGGCAAGCGTAGTTTCTCAGTCTGGGTCGAACGATACGGACTGATCCGATTTATTCTGTCGGTTGTCCGGTTCAGGTCGGCGGTACGCGGCCCCGGCCCCTCGCGGCGCGCCAGCCTATAACAGTCAAGCGTCTAGGCAATGCCACAGAGACCCCTCTCTGTTAAATCTGCTGCGCACACCTTTTAGCGTTTCTTATCTATCCGTCCTTGCCTTCCATGGGGCGGGAAGCCGCTTCTCATAAGATGCCTTTGACATCGCGCCGCGGCCGTCCTTGATTGGCGCACGCAACACACCCGATGGAGGGAAAAACTATGGTTGATCCTCAAAGCATGAATCCGTCCGGTATCGTCGACGCGGTCACCGCGTTGGTATCGACCTGGGGGCTCAAGGTCGTGGGCGCCATCGCCGTGCTGGTGATCGGGCGCTGGGTCGCCGGACGGGTACGCAATCTAACGCGCAAGGCCCTCGAGCGCAGCAAGCTCGACGCCACCCTGGTGCCTTTCGTCTGTAGCCTGCTGTATTATACGGTCCTCACCTTCGTCCTGATCGCGGTGCTCGGTTTGTTCGGGATCCCGACGGCCTCCTTTATTGCCGTCTTGGGCGCCGCCGGCCTGGCCATCGGCCTGGCCTTGCAGGGGACCCTGGCCAATTTCTCGGCTGGCGTGATGCTACTGGTGTTCCGGCCGTTCCGTGTCGGAGACTACGTCGAAGCCGGCGGCACGGCCGGATCGGTCGATGCCATCGGCGTCTTTTCGACCACGCTGAATACGCCGGACAACGTCCATATCATCGTGCCCAACTCCTCGGTGTTCGGTCAGACGATCAAGAACTACTCGACCAACGCTACCCGGAGAAACGACCTGCTCGTCGGAGTTTCCTACGACGACGACCTCGGCAAAGCGATCGATACGATCAATGCGGTGCTGGCCGGTGAAGATCGCATCTTGAAGGATCCGGCGCCGACGGTTGCGGTCGCCGAAATGGCGGACTCCTCGGTCAATCTCGTGGTACGCCCGTGGTGCAAGAAGGAAGACTACTGGGCGCTGCGCTTCGATCTCACGCGAAAGCTCAAAGAAGAGCTCGAAAAAGCCGGCTGCAGCATTCCCTATCCGCAGCGGGACGTTCACGTGCATCAGATGGCCAACAGCGCCTGACAGACTGCACGGACAGTCGTTTGCTCGGTCGCTCAGGCGCTGCTTTCGGAAGGCGGCGCCTGCGGCGGCGGGCTGGGCTCTCGAGGCTGCGCACCGAACCAACCCGCAATCTTGCCGGCGACCTTACGAATACCTCGCCAGATCTTCGGTAGGATCCACGCCGCGAGCACGACGAAGGCGGCCAGTGCCGCCAGAAACACCCAGGGGTGTTCGATCGCAGCCCAAGTTCCGACAACCACCGCTACGTCTTCACCGAGCGAGGCAAACCAATTGGTAAAGGGCTCGGGCGAGGCGTTGATCACGACGCGGCTTCCGGCTTTCGTTGCGTGGGTTCCCGCCGCCAGGGTTCCGCCGAGAAGTCCCGCCGCAAGTTCCACCGGCACGCTCACATCGCCAACCGCTCGCGAAGCCAGGACCGCGGCCGCAGGGATCCGGATGAAGGTGTGCACGGCATCCCACGCGGTATCGAGACCGGGGATCTTGTCGGCGAAGAACTCGATCGCGTACATCACCGCCGCCGCACCGATGACCGCCGGATGCGTCAGCACTTGCAGATCTGGCGGCAACGCAATGCTGCCGCTCGCACCGAGCAGACCTAGCGTAAGAATCGCGGCGTACAGATTGATTCCGCTGGCCCAAGCGACCCCGAGGGTCAAAGCGATCGTGTCAACAACGTCCATCGAACTCTCCCGGCCGGTCCTCGACCTGCTTCTTACGGTATCTCGTCCACCTGATATCGCGAAAAGCACATCGTTACCGACTCATAATCGAGCGGCAGACCGGCCTTGCGCTTGAGTTCTCGGAGAAAACGCCGGCGATCTGGAATTTGCTGCCAAACCGATGGCAGAAAGGTCGCGCTGTGAACTCCTTCGCGCAGCAGCAAACCGTCGATTCCCGGCCGCAGCAGAGAAAGAAGCTCTTCCTCTCCGATATGTGAAAGAGGCTCGATCGGCGTCAGGATGGAAATGTGCAGGTCGAGGCCGTCGAACTCCTCTGGCGCCAACGGCGAAAAGCGAGAGTCCTCGAAGGCCGCACGGTAGGCGTTGAGCGCGACGTCGCAGACCAGCGGGCGACGTGCTTCGAGCACCCCCGTGCAGCCGCGTAGATCGCCGCCGCGACGCAGCGTGACGAAGGTCGCTCGCGGTTCGCGCCACGGCTCGGGATAGGCGCTGGCATCGACTTCGAGCGGACGCCCGTGGGACAGCCCGTGGCGAATCGATTCTCGCGCAATCTCGAGAAGGCCGCGCTTGGCGCGCGTGTCAAAGCCGCCGCCGTCTTCAGACAATCGCCCAGGCTCCGTAGCCTACCACCGAATCGCGTGGTCCGGCGGTATCGCCCGAGTTGCACAACGTGAGCCTCCGCGCCTCGAGTCCACGCTGCTTGGCGACGTAGAGCAAACCCCGCAGCGGCGTACGTCCACAGGCGGCGTCGCGATCGAGTTGCGCGGGCTCGAGTTGCTCGATCGCGCGTGCGGTCTCGCCGTCCTTGGCCCGCGCCGTATCGTAGTCGAAATAATGGCTGAGGTCGGAGCTGATGACGATGACGGTCTCTTCGCCACCCCAGCAGGCGGCGAGGACTTCGGCAACCTGCCTCGTGGGCACATCCCCAACCACCAAGGGAACAATCGAAAAGCATTCGATCACGCACTGGAGAAAAGGAAGCTGAACTTCGAGGCAATGTTCGGCAGCGTGGGCGGCGTCGAGCTCTTGGATCTGCGGCATGCCGAGCAGACGCTCGACACTATCGCGATCGACCGGCACGCGACCGAGCGGTGTCTCGAAGGCGTCGGCCGAAGACACCGCCAGTCCGGCCAGCGGAACGCGATGCGAGGGACCGAGGAGGACGACGCGCGTAATCTCCGTGCGGCGCGGCGACAGTGTACGGTAGCCCGCTGCGGCGACCGCGCCCGAATAAACGTAGCCCGCGTGCGGCACGATCAGCGCCTTGGGGTTTCCCGGATTTTCGTGCGCGACAGCTTCTTCGAGGTAACGCTCGACCGCTCTTCGAAGTCCGCGTTCGGACCCCGGGTAGAAACCGCCGGCAACGGCGGCGCTGCGCGTCCTGCCCTGAGCCGTGATCTTCACGACGGATTACCTCGGGGCCTGCGATACCGCCGCGCTGCGTCCGCCGGCCGGTCCGCAAGAACCCTGCCCCTTGAATCTGTCACTGCGGCGCCACGGGTCAAGCGTTTCGATTGACACTTCGAGCGGCCGCCTCATGCTGAAATCAGAGAAGCACGGACCGTCGTCGAAAGTCATGAATACGCGGCTCGGCAAGGACTCTTCGACCGTTCGGACACGCCACTGGCAGCGCTCGAGCGGCGGCAAAGTCGTCTGTAACGTCTGCCCCAGAACCTGCGAACTGCAGGAAGGCCAACGGGGCCTGTGCTTCGTCAGGGCCTGTGAAGACGAAGAGGTCGTACTCACCAGCTACGGCCGGTCGAGCGGTTTCTGCGTCGACCCGATCGAGAAGAAACCGCTGAACCATTTTCTGCCGGGCACACCGGCACTCTCCTTCGGCACGGGCGGCTCGCAACCGCGCTCGCCATGCGCGCCCGTCCGCCAGGCCTGAAGCGACCCACGCCCACGCCCGGCACCGCACCAGCCACGGCGGCCCCCCGGTCCAGGCCCACCCCCAGCGGCAGAGCCGGAGATTTACTCTGAACCTCCGGCCCGGCGGGCAAGGCGAAAGCCCAGG
>CAZJCO010000211.1:0-5327 GCA_964544375.1 uncultured Myxococcales bacterium | reverse complement strand
CACGCAATAGAGTCTGCCTTGACGAGAGCCCTGAAAACGTGCTGCAGCCGGCTAGTGGCTTCGTGCTGGTCGCCGCTGGCAAGGGCACCGTCGAGGTCACGGGTTAGAGTATGCAGCCGAGACTTTTCCGAACGATTGCGTTCGTTTCGCTTGAGCGACTGGCGATAACGCTTTTTGGCGGACGGATGGTTTGCCACCGAGTTCCTCCCCATTGGGGTTAATCTATGGAACCTAGCAAGGCCGACATGCCGCGTCAACGGTCGGTTGGGGGCGCGGACGAGGAGGGGCAGATCACGGCCGCGGCGCGGGTTCTGGCCGCGCTGACCCTACTCAGTCGCATCGCCGGCCTTGGCCGGGATCTAGTCATTGCGGCACTGTTCGGCACCTCGGCCGCAGCCGACGCTTTTTTTGTCGCGTTTCGCATTCCCAATCTGTTTCGGCGGATTGTCGCCGAAGGCGCCGCCTCGACGGCCTTCGTGCCGGTGTTTACGTCCTATCGAACCTCCGAGGGAGACCGCAGCGCGACGCGTGCGGCGGCGGCCGTTGGCGGCGCCGCGCTGCTGGTCCTACTTGCTCTGGTCGGCTGTGGCGTCAGCCTTTCCGACGGCGTGGTTCGTCTGTTTGCTCCCGGTTTTGCCGCAATTCCGGAAAAGGCCGCGCTGACGTCGCAGCTCGTTCGCTGGACCTTCCCCTACTTGCTGCTGGTTGGCATGGCGGCCTGGGCGATGGGCGTGCTGCATTCCTTTCGGCGCTTCGTCGCTCCGGCGCTCGGGCCGATTCTGCTCAACCTCGCGATTGTTTCCGCGGCCTTGTCCTTGGCCGGGACACTCGCTCGGCCGGTATTCGCGTTGGTCGTGGGGGTGTTGTTCGGTGGTCTTCTGCAGTTCCTGGTGCAGGCACCGTCGCTGCAACGGGTGGGCGTGCGAGCGCGCGACCTGACGTTCTTGCGTCATCCGGCGGTGGGTCGCGTCGGCGGGCTCCTGGTGCCGACCCTGTTCGGTGGTGCCGTTTACCAACTCGGGATTCTGGTTGCGACGGTGCTGGCTTCGCTGCTCCCCGATCGCAGCGTATCGTATCTTTGGTACGCCGACCGTATCTTTGAGTTTCCGCTCGGTATCGTCGCCGTCGCCGTCGGTACCGCCGTGCTGCCGAGTCTAAGCGGCCAGGCGTCGGCCAAGCGATATCAGGCGATGGCGGTGAGTAGCGCCTACGCACTGCGCTTGGTCTGGGCCTTGTGCATTCCAGCGATGATCGGAGTGTGGATGCTGGCGCCGGCAATCGTGCACGTGCTGTTCCAGCGGGGCGAGTTTTCGGCGCTCGATACGGCGATGACGGCATGGGCACTGCGTGCCTACGCCTTCGGTATGCTGGGGGTGGCCTCGACGCGTGTGTTGGTGTCCGTATTCTACGCGCTCCAGCGCCCGCGCATTCCCGTACTGACGGCGAGTGTGGCGCTGGTGGTGAACGTTCTGGCCGACATCGCCCTGATGGGACCGGCGGCCAACGTCGGAGCGTGGTGGGGTGCGACGGCCGTCGGTGGCCTGCGCGCTTGGATAGGTCTGGCCGATATGGACCATGCCGGGCTGGCGCTGGGGACGGCGATTGCCGCTACGGTGAATGCAGGATTGCTGTTTGTGCTGGCCCGCCGACGGCTCGGACGCAGCTTGGCCGATGGTGTGGCTACGTCCGCTGCTCGTCACGGACTTTGCGCCGTGCTCATGATGGTCGCCGTCGGTGGCTGGCAGCGCTTCGCGGCAGACTGGGGAGTTTGGGCCGAACTTGTCGGGGCAGTGGCCGTGGGTGTTACGGTGTACGTTCTTGCCGGTGTCGCACTCGGTAGCGGAGAGATCGCTCGACTGCTCGGGATGCGACGCACAGGCGATCGCTAAGAGCCGCTGCGCGCGGTTTTCCGGTACTAGCCCACCAGCCGTTTGGCCAACTGCCAGACTTCCTCGAGCGCATCCGCCGACAGCTTCTCGGCGTGTTGGCCTTGCTTCTCGAGGATTTCTTCAACCGCACGCACGCGGAGCTGAAAGCGGTCGAGGCTGGCGTGAAGAAGCGTCTCACCGCGCAGCCCGAGAGTTCGGGCATAGCTGCTGAGGGCGAACAATAGGTCGCCGAGTTCTGTTGCGACGGAGTCTTTGTCGCCGGCTTCGCCGAGTTCGCGAAACTCCTCTTCCACCTTGGCTTTGACCGCTGCGGCCGAAGGCCAGTCCAGCCCAATGGTCGAGGCTCTCTGGCTCAGCCGGTGGGCCCGGATCAGTGCCGGCATTCCTCGAGGCACGCCGTCCAAGCTCGAAGGGCGCTCGGCGCTTCCCGCCGCTTGGGCTTTGTCCGCGCGCTCGCGGCGCTTGAGAGAAGCCCAGTTGCTTACGACTTCTGCGCTGCCGCTGACCTCGACGTCGCCGAATACGTGGGGGTGCCTGCGAACCAGCTTGGCCTTGAGTGCGGCAACGACATCGTCGATTGAGAAGGCTCCTCGCTCGGCCGCTAGCTGCGCATGGAAGACGACCTGCAGCAGCAGGTCTCCGAGCTCATCGCACAACTGCTCGTCGTCGCCGCCGTCGATCGCTTCGATGACCTCGTAAGCCTCTTCGATCAGGTAGGGTTTGAGAGTTTCATGGCTCTGCTCGCGATCCCAAGGGCAACCCTCCGGCGCTCGCAGGCGCGCCATCAGTTCGACCAGCGCTTGGAACCCGCTCTGCTCTTCCTTACTCGATGCCATGGAGCTTGGCCAAGCGCCGCGCCGTTTCTTTGGCCTGTGGGTAAGCCTGCCGCGGGGCAGACGACCGTGGAATCGTGAAGCCGGACTAGATGCGACCTTGGTCGATCTCGCGCAGTAGCCGGTCGGCTTCCAATAGTTCGGTGCGGCGACGTACAAGACAAGCGTAGTGGGCTGCCAGTCGCAAATGCTTGCGCGCCGGTTCGGTCTGCCCTTGCCGCAGCAGAGCCTTTGCCAGTGCAACGCGCGTCGCCACGCCGGTGGGGTTGAGCTGGAGCGCGCGCTCGAGAAGAACCCGGGCCTGTTGCGGGTCACCGCCAAGAAAAGCCGGCAGGTCCAGCAGCAGGCCGCCCTTGGCAGCCAGTGCGTTGGCGTGATTGGGGTTGAGTTCGAGAGTCTTCGAGAGGTACTTGTTCAGGCCGGAAAAGCGCCAGAAGTTGGTTACCGAAGGGCCCCCTTCGCTCAGCATGCGCCGGCCGCGGGCGGCGAACAGCATGAAATTGGCTTCGGCCGAATCGGGATCGTACTCGAGGGCCTCGAGTGCCAGGGTTTCTGCCTTCCGATAGTTTTCGGCGCGCAGGGGCGATTTGGGCGCCGCCAACTCGGCCATGCGGAAGCTGCGTTTAGCCGCTTCGAGTTGGCTGTGGTTGGGGCTTCCCGCCCAAGCGGGCTGCCAGAGAGCAAGCAGGGAAACCGTGAAGACAAGAATAACGCGCTGCAACATACGGGTTGCTCGATTGGTCATACGCTTTGGCATCAGCGCAGTTACAGCGCTCGTCGTGGGGCCAAGCCAGAGACCATCAGTCAATACCTTTGTACCAGGGGGACCTCCGCAGGCGCAAACCGAAAGGGCAGATGTCCAAAGAAGAACAGAGTTGAACCCTTATACAAGTATAAGAATTGTAAGCGAGCGCGCCTATCAGGGTCTCAGAATATGCCTCCAATCTGCCGCGGTTTTGATCTTCGCTTTGCTGAGTTATAAATAATTTTAGTTTCAATAAGGATTATCCAGGCGCTGTAATCGTATTTCAGTTTTACTTGCAAAAACAAGTACTTGTGCCTTATTTCCATTGACCGATGCGAGCCCGATCGCCTATCCTTGGGGCGTCGCTGAGAGTAGCGCGGGGCCTTGGTTGGCTGGCGTGACCGAGTCGAGCGACGGGAGGCCGAGACATGATCAACACGCTGGTCGATGAAGCCGTTCTCGGATTTGACGCGAACAATCGTGATCTCGCCGCCGACCCTAGTAACCGCCTGATGTTGGCAGTCCTAGAAGAAGCCTTGATGACGTTTCGTCGGGGAGTGGACTCGCCGATCGCCGAGCAGCGACGACTGTTCCACGAGGTCGATCGTTGGGTCCGCAGCAACGACACCGACTGGCCGTTCTCGTTTGAGAACATCTGTGGATGCCTGCGGATCGATCCGGACTACATTCGCTACGGTCTGCGTCGCTGCAAGCGTGAAGCGCTCGAAGGCATTAGGCTTCGCCGTCGCAGCCGCGGGCTGCGGCGAGAGCGTATCTACAGTCGGCGCGGTTGGCGCGGGCAGATCAAATAACGACCCGGCTAACGACCCGGCGATTTGCCGCGCCGATCTTCCTTCGCTAGGTTCGCCGGATGGCGACCAATCCGGCCATCATCACCATCATCGGGCACGATCAAAAGGGGATCGTAGCCCGCGTTTCTACGTACCTCGCCGAGCAGAACGTTAACATCGAGCACATCGATCAGCGCGTGATGGAAGGGCTGTTCATCATGACGATGCTGGTCGATCTCGCCGACTTGTCGTGCAGCCTCGACCGTCTGGTGCTCGATCTGAAAGGCGTCGGCGTCGAAATGCAGATGGAGATCACCGTGCGCCTGCACGGCGAGAAGTCGCGCAAGCGGGTTGCCTTATTGGTGTCTCGTGAGCCCCACTGTCTCGAGAAGATCGCCCGTGATCATCGCGAAGGCCTGATCGATGCGGACATGGTCGTAGTCCTCTCGAATCATCAGGATTTGGCGCCTCTGGCCGAACAGTTCAATCTGCCTTTCCGTTACTATCCGTCGAGCGACAAGCAGGCGCACATGGACTTCCTACTGCGCGAACTCAACGAAGCGAAGCCCGACCTGATCGTTTTGGCCCGCTACATGCAGATCCTGCCGGCCGAAATCGTGCAGGCTTTTCCCCATCGCATCATCAATATCCATCCGTCGCTGCTGCCGTACTATCCCGGTGCGAACGCCTACCGACAGGCGCACGAGGCCGGGGTGCGCGTGTGCGGCTGTACCGCGCATTTCGTGACCGAAGACCTCGACGAAGGCCCGGTGATCATGCAGGATGTCTTTCACATCCGCGTGGGTGAAGACACGCTCGAGGACGTCAAGCAACGCGGTCAGGAACTCGAGGCGACGGTACTGAGTCGGGCCGTACAGATGTTCGTTCGCGAAGAACTGGTGGCGGCCGACGGTAAGGTGTTGTTCCGGCCGGGGCGGCTATGACTCCGACGGATCGATTTCTTCGACGGAGAGTTCCACGTCGAGGTCCTGCGCGACGTGTTTCAGCGCTCGTTCGAGTTCGTCCCGATCGGCTACGGCCGGCGGGGGGAAACGGCGCACCCACGGGG
>CAZJCO010000210.1:0-5419 GCA_964544375.1 uncultured Myxococcales bacterium | reverse complement strand
ACGCTCGGCAGAGTCCTTTGTTTTCGCGGACTTCGAAAAGGGGCTTATCCCTGTCGACCTTGCTTCATTGCCCGGTCCATTTCCTTGCGTTCTTGACGCTCGCGCAGCACCGCGCGTTTGTCGTGCCGCTTCCTGCCGCGGGCAAGCGCCAGTTCGGCTTTGATACGTCCGTCTTTGAAGTAGAGACGTGGCACGATCAGCGTTAGGCCCCGCTCGCGAACCTTGCCAGCAAGTCGGTCGATCTCCCGGCGATGCAGCAACAGTTTGCGGGGACGCCGCGGTTCATGTTGGAACTGCCCCGCTCCCGGATAGGGACCGATGTGGCAACCGACCAGGTAGAGTTCGCTCCCACGCAACCGTACGAACGAGTCGGTAAGGTTGGCGCGCCCTTCGCGCACGGCCTTGACCTCGGATCCGACCAGCATCAAGCCGGCTTCCAGCGACTCCTCGATTTGGTACTGAAAACGGGCCTTGCGGTTCTTCACCTCCGGCGCGCCGCCGCGTCCGCTCGCTTTTGTCTTTGCTCTTGCCACGCAGCGCGAGACTACCACGGTGCTCACACGCCGACGAGTGCCCGGGGGCCTCGACACACCGACGCGCTCGGCGCGCCCCCTCACTCGAGTGCGACAACACGCAAGCGCTTGAGCATCCATCAAGCCAGGTGCTTCTTTACGTGGGCCGGCGCTAGAAAAAGTCCTTGACGCGAGCCTCGTTTGGATCCGACAATGAGGGTCCACGTCGCGCATTGCGCCACCAAGAACGAACCTTGGTGCCGGGCCACCAAACCCGGGGATGCGACGGCGCTGCCGGCCTACCGGCACCCACCAAGCGTCTCCAGCGGACGCAAGCGCCTGTCGCATCGCGCCTGCGCGGCGCGAGCCGCCGCTAAAACCAGGACTCGCACAAGCGCCGATCCGTCGCGCGCGCCGGTAACCCGCAACATCTTGATTTTTCAAGCACAATCCCCCCCGCACAGGGCGGAGCCGGATTTCGAGCACCGGGGACTTTCCAAACGAACGTTTGTTTGGTAGGCTTCTCTTCCATGGGGGCCCGCCCTTTGCCGCTGGGTGGACCGCCTCGGGAAAAACGTCGGCAAAGCCGCATCCGCACGCAATTAGGCATCGGACGCATCGGCGCGGTGAGGCGTAACAACCGAACGACACAGGAACTGGAGAGTGCTCGAAAGCAGCATGACGCGAAACGACGGTAGCCAGAGTCGGCGTAGTGGAATCACGCGCAGGCGCTTTCTCGTCAGTGCAAGCGCGGGCGTAGTCGTTCTGTCGCTCTCGTGTTTGCGACAGCAAGACGGCGCTTCGGCAACGCAGCTCGCGCGTGGCAAGACGCCAGGCGCAGCGGCCGGCACGAGCACGCGTCGCACGTACGGCAACTGGCAGGATGTCTACGCCGAAAAGTGGACCTGGGACAAAGTCGCAAAGTGCACGCACACGCGCGCCAACTGCATTTCGGCCTGCCCTTGGAACATCTACGTCAAAGACGGCGTGGTCTGGCGCGAGGAGCAAAACACGATCTTCGAAGCACCTCGTCCGGACGTGCCCGACTTCAATCCGCGCGGCTGCCAGAAAGGCGCATGCTACTCCGACTTGATGGCCGCACCCTCACGCGTGCTCTACCCCTTAAAACGTGTGGGCCCGCGCGGCGACGGCAAGTGGAAGCGCATTTCCTGGGACCAGGCTTACGATGAAATCGCCGACGGGCTGATCGACGCCGCAGTGGACCAAGGAACCGAGTCGATCATTTACGACCACGGGACGACGAACGCGGGCTACGGTCCCGAAACCGCGGGCGAGGTGCGATTCGCCGAAGCCGTCGGCGCGACGATCATGGATTCGTGGTCGGGCGTCGGCGACATGCCGATGGGCGCGGTGCAAACCTGGGGCATGTACAACTGCGAGGGGACCTCGGACGATTGGTTCCGTTCGGACTACATCGTCGTGTGGATCGGCAACCCGGTGTACACGCGCATCCCCGACATGCACAACATGACCGAAGCGCGCTATCGCGGCGCCAAGTTGGTCGTGATCGCGCCCGACTACAGCCCTACGGCCATCCGCGCCGACCTCTGGATCAATCCGCGACCGGAAACCGACGCCGCTCTCGGATTGGCCGCGGCCAACGTCATCTTGTCGGAAGGCCTGCACGACGAGCCGTACATTCGCGAGCAGACCGACCTTCCGATTTTGGTTCGCGATGATACCGGGAGATTCCTGCGACAGTCGGATCTTGAGCCCGGCGGCAAGGACGACGTCTTCTACTTCTGGGACGAACGCGACGACACAGCGGCCGAAGTGCCCGGATGCCAAGGCGATGGCGGGCGCAAACTGGCGCTCGGAAAGATCCGGCCGGCGCTCGGCGGAACCCACTCCGTGCGCCTGGCCAACGGCAGCGAGGTCACCGTCCGGCCGGTACTCGATCGACTGCGCGAGCACCTTACCGGCTACACGCCGGAGAAAGCCGCCGAGACAACCGGCGTCGGCGCCGCGCTCATCCGTCGATTCGCACGTGAGTTGGCGGCCGCGCCGAGCGCGATGATCTTCGCCTCCTGGGGCGCCTGCAAGCACCACCACAGCGACTTGTTCCAGCGCACGATGATTCTGCTGATGGCGCTTACCGGCAACCAGGGAAAAGCCGGCGGCGGCCTACGGGTGGCGGCGTGGTGGGGTCTCAACGGTCTCGACCGGATGGGCACCACGGGCCTCAGCTTGATGGAAACGCTCAAGGTCATTCCCAAAGCGATCCGCGGTCTGACGCCACGCGACTTCGAGCAGATCTACACCCAGGTAAGCGAAAAGCAGGCCAACACACCGTTGATGCCCTTCCTGTTCGTGCACGGGGGCTATCGCGAAATGTGGTCGCGACCGGATTTGGCCGACCCGACCCTGCCCCGCGGGCTCGGCGAATACATCGAGCAATCGATCGAGCGCGGCTGGACTCAAGTACATCCGCCGGTCGGCCGCGAGCCACGGGCCTTCATCTTCAGCGGTTGCAACCCGCTACGCCGTTGGCCCGCGCCGCAGCATGCTCTGAAGAACCTCTGGCCCAAACTCAAGCTGGTCGTCGCGGTCAACTTCCGACTTAGCACCAGCGCTCGGCATGCCGATTACGTTCTACCGGCGGCCGGATACTACGAGAAGCACGGCATCAAGTACGCGCAGAGCTACACGCCGCATATCGTACTGTCGGACGAAGCGGTCAAGCCGCTCGGCCAGTCGCGTTCGGAATGGTTTATCTTTGGCCTGCTGTGCGAACGCATTTCTCAGCGCGCCGCAGCGCGTAAGATAATGGAAGTGCGCGGGCTACACGATAAGCCCGTGGATCTCACCGAGGCATACGATCACTTCACTTCCGGCGGCCACTTTGATCCGCACGACCCCGACGACCCGATCAAAATGATCGACGACATCGTCACGCACAGCCCGAGCCTCGAGAAAATGTCGGCTCGTGAAGCGCTGGCGAAGGGCGTCATACGAATCAAGGGAACGGCGCGACCGACGCCGATTTCGCAGACCTCGAGCGACTACGACCCCAAGGATACCTTTTGGCCGCACCGGTGGTTCGTCGAGGACAAGATTGCGTGGCCGACGATCACCGGCCGGCAGCAGTTCTACATCGACCACGACTGGTACTTGGAAGCCGGCGAAGCACTGCCCGTACAGAAAGACTCGCCGGGCATGCGCAGCAAGTTACCGCTCAGGATCAACGGCGGGCACAACCGCTGGAGCATTCACGCGATTTGGCGCGACCACGATCTGCTGCTTCGACTGCAGCGCGGCGAGCCAGTCTGTTTCATGAGTCCGTCCGATTGCAGGAGCCGGGGTATCGCCGATGACGATCGCATTCGCGTCTTCAACCATGCCGGCGAGTTCGAATCATTGGTCAAGCTATCCCCGTCGGTACGGCCCGGCGAAGTGATCATCTATCACGCCTGGGAGCCGTACCAGCACAAGAATTGGAAAGGACAGCAGGAGCCGGTCGAGGCTCCCTGGAAGGCGATCCATTTGGCCGGTGGCTACGGACACATCCACTATCGGATGTTCTATGGCTCGCCGGGACATGCTCCGCGAGGTGCGCCCGTCGAAGTCGAGCGTGCTTGAGCGAGCTGGGGGCGGGCCGGATCCCCGGTCGCCGGACCCGCCCCCGGAACATGTTGCGGAAGCGCATCCCCGGTCAGTGCTTCCGCTTCCGAAGGACGGCGGGTCCCGGGTTTCGGCCCGGGGCCTGCTGCCTTCAACATATCCACGGGCGCAGACACGGGAAGCTGCGGCGGAGGAATGCACGCCGCCGGGTGCAGCCGCCTAGCGCGCGGCGCCTCAGGACATGCGGGGCCTCCCGCAGTCGAAAGTCGAACGAATTCGGCGTAAGACGCGTTGCTCCGACGCCCCGGATCGTAGAAACTTGCGCCATGCCGCCTAAATTCGACCCCCTGCAGGCCGGGGCTGGAATCGAGCCCGATCATGGAGACGCTCCGGCCTCGATCGTCACTCCGGCGCTTGGCGCCGACCGTATGACCATGGAGCCGCCGCCGCAGTATCCCTCGGCAATGGTCAACGTCACGAATCGCTGCAACCTCACCTGCGAGCACTGCTTCGTCTTTCGCGACGGCAATCCCAATAGTCCGGAAGGCGAGATGTCGTCCGAGCGGGTACTCGAGGAATTGCGCCGCCTCAAGGAACGGCACGGTATTCGTCGCATGCTGTGGATGGGCGGCGAGCCGATGATCCGCTGGCGCATGATCGAAAAGGGCCTCGAGTTGTTCGAGCGAAACACGATTACGACGAACGGTACGATCCCGCTCAAGGACTTCGGGCCGAACGTGATCTATGTCATTTCGCTCGACGGGCCCCGCGACATCAACGATGCCGTACGCGGTAAGGGGGTGTTCGATCAGGTCATGCGCACGATTGCCGCGATACCCGACGGCTTCGAGCCGACAGTCACCGTCCAGTGCGTCGTTCATCGCGAGAATCAAGACCGCCTCGAAGAACTCACCCGAGAGCTACGGCCCACCAAAGTGCACGGGCTCACCTTCAGCTTCTACGTTCCGCGCGCCGGCGAACGTTCGCCCCGTGCCTGGGATAGCGTGGAAGAACGCGAAAAGGCCGTCGACATCGTCGTCGATCTCAAGCGACGCTATCCCGGCTTCATCTGGAACTCGCAGCGCAGTCTCGACCTGATGCGGCCGGCAACGGCGCGACTGGTTACCGACAACTGCCCGATGCAGCAATTCACGATGCCGCTCTACATCGAGGGCGACAGCTTCACGACACCGTTCTGTTGTTACGGCAACGACGTGGATTGCGATCGTTGCGGCTCCTGGGGCGTTTTCGCGACCGCCGCCAAGATCCCCGGCCCCTGGGACGGCTGACACGGAGCATGACACTATGTTAACAGACGCTAGCCG
>CAZJCO010000209.1:0-5449 GCA_964544375.1 uncultured Myxococcales bacterium | reverse complement strand
GGACCAGGCCTCCGGAGTGCTTGTGCTCGAGCGCCTCGACTTTCTTTGCCAGCTCGCGCACGGCAGCCAACAAGCGCTCGACTTTTTCCGGACTTTGATCTTCCGTCGCGCGTAACTGCCGGGCGACTTCGCGCAGCAACCGGTCGCGCTCGCGCATGCGCGCCAGTGCCCCCTCGCCGCTCACGGCCTCGATCCGCCGGACACCGGCGGCCACGCCGCCCTCGGACACGAGGTGTAAGACGCCGATGTCACCGGTCTGACGAACGTGGGTACCGCCGCAAAGCTCGACCGAATAGTCGCCCATGCGCACCACCCGCACGACGTCACCGTATTTGTCGCCGAAGAAGGCCAGCGCACCGGCGGCAATCGCATCGTCGTAGCTCATCTCGGCGACGGCGACTTCGAGGTTTCCTCGAATCACTTGGTTGACCTCGTCTTCGATGTCCTGCAACTGCGCGTCGCTCAAAGCTGCAGCGTGAGTAAAATCGAAGCGCAGGTGGCCTTCGTCTACCAAGGAGCCGGCCTGCTGAACACCGGTGCCGAGATGCCCACGCAGCGCGGCATGCAGCAAGTGGGTCGAAGAGTGGTTCAATCGGATCATTTCGCGACGCGCGGCGTCGATCGCCAATTCGACCTCGTCACCGACGGCGACCACGCCGTCCAAGACCCGGACGCGGTGCACGATGACGTCGGGCGCCGGCTTTTGCGTGTCGAACACTTCGAGCCGCGCGCCCGCGGCGGTTCGGATTTCGCCACAATCGCCGACTTGCCCGCCCGACTCTCCGTAGAACGGTGTTCGTTCGGCAACCAGTTCGACTTCCTCGCCCGCCTGCGCGTTCTCGATGCGCTGCCCGCCGCGCCCCAGAGCGATCACCTGCGAGTCCGCCTCGGTCTCGACGGGACCGGTGAAACGCGACCCGCCCCGCTCGCGTGCGGCGGCCACCAACAGCGTGAGATCGCCACCGCCGAGCTTCTCTGCGTGCGCTTCGCGGCCGCGCTCACGTTGCTCGCTCAAGGCCGCTTCGAAACCGTCGCGGTCGACCGTCACGCCGCGGCCGCGCAAGATGTCTTCGGTCATATCGAACGGGAAACCGTAGGTATCGTAAAGCCGGAAGGCGACCTCGCCGGGCAACACCTTGCCGTCTTCGCCCAGCTGTCCGACGGCCTCTTCGAGATGGACCAGCCCACGGTCGAGCGTGAGCTGAAAGCGCTCCTCTTCGGTGCGCACGACCTCTTGAATGCGCTCGGCTTGCTCGGCGAGTTCCGGGTAGGCCGCCCCCATGGTTTCGATCACGCTAGCACACACGCGGTACAGGAACGGTTCGTCGAAGCCGAGGTTCTTGCCGTGCCGTGCCGCCCGCCGCAGGACCCTACGCAGAACGTAGCCGCGGCCTTCGTTCGAAGGATCGATGCCGTCGGCCACCATGAACGCGACCGCGCGACCGTGGTCGGCAAGCACGCGGAACGAAACGTCGCCGTCGGCATCTCCGCCGTAACGACGCCCGCACATCCGCTCGGTGGTCGCAATGATGTCGCGCAACAGCGAGCCGTCGTAATTGCCGTCGACTTGCTCGAGCACCGCGGCAACCCGCTCGAGCCCCATGCCGGTGTCCACGTGCCGGGCCGGCAAATCGTGCAGTTCGCCTCGCTCGTCGCGCGTGTACTGGATGAACACCAGGTTCCAAAGCTCGATGTAGCGGGCACAGCCGCCGTTCACCTCACAGCGGTGGCCGGCGACCCGACGGTGGTCGCAGGCTTCCTCGCCTCGATCGATATGGATCTCCGAACACGGCCCGCAGGGACCGATATCGCCCATCTCCCAAAAGTTGTCCTTCTCGTCGAAGCGCAGCACCCGGTCGGCCGGCAGCGAGGAGATCTTCTTCCACAGGGATTCTGCCTCCTCGTCCGTGCGATAGACGGTCGCGTAGAGACGGTCGGCCGGCAGACCCCAGACCTTGGTCAGCAACTCCCAGGCCCACTCGATCGCCTCGGCTTTGTAATAATCGCCGAAGGACCAGTTGCCCAACATTTCAAAAAACGTGTGATGGTAGGTGTCGTGGCCGACTTCCTCGAGGTCGTTGTGCTTTCCGGAGATCCGCAGGCACTTCTGGCTGTCGGCGACCCGCGACCGCGGGGGTTGGCGCAGCCCGAGGAAGACGTCCTTGAACTGGACCATCCCGGCGTTGGTGAACATCAGCGTCGGATCACCGACCGGCACGATCGGCGCACTGGGAACGATCAGATGCTCACGCTTCTCGAAGAACTCGAGGAAGCTCGCCCGTACTTCGGAACCCCGCATGATGAGCCGTTTTGCTTACTAGGAAATGCCTAGCAAGTCACATACGGGATGACCAGCGACCGGCGGCCCGAGAGAGCGGGCCGCCGGCCCGAACGCGCGCTACTTGGCCGCGCGCGCCTTCTTTTCCGCCGTCTGCTTGCCGGCGCCCGACTCGGCGGCGGCATCCGCCCCCCCTTCCACCACGCTCAGACCACCGGCAGTCACCGGCAATCCGAGCTCGCGCCGCACCTTGACCTCGATCTCATCGCAAATCTTGGGGTTTTCGCGCAAGAACTCACGGGAGTTCTCGCGGCCCTGACCGAGCCGCTCTTCACCGTAGGAATACCAGGCGCCGCTTTTCTCGACGATGCCGAATTCCGTGCCGAGGTCGAGCAACTCGCCTTCGTGGTTGATGCCGACGCCGTAGAGAATATCGAATTCGGCCTCCCTGAACGGCGGAGCCACTTTGTTCTTGACCACGCGCACGCGGGTACGGTTTCCGATGACCTGGTCTCCTTGTTTGAGCGAGGCGATACGCCGGATGTCGCAGCGGATCGTCGCATAGAACTTGAGCGCGTTGCCACCGGTGGTGGTTTCGGGGCTGCCGAAAAACACGCCGATCTTCATCCGGATCTGGTTGATAAAGATGACCAACGTATTCGAACGCGAGATCGTTCCAGTCAGTTTGCGCAAGGCCTGGGACATGAGACGGGCCTGCAGTCCCATGTGCGAGTCGCCCATCTCGCCTTCGATCTCGGCCTTCGGTACCAACGCGGCAACCGAGTCGACCACCAAGATATCGATCGCACCGCTGCGTACCAGCGTCTCTGCGATCTCGAGG
Source organism: uncultured Myxococcales bacterium (assembly GCA_964544375.1). Classification (GTDB taxonomy): domain Bacteria; phylum Desulfobacterota; class Binatia; order UBA1149; family SPBQ01; genus CAZQYE01. The sequence goes on along the minus strand of CAZJCO010000209.1, from coordinate 2,330 downwards.
GCTTGCTCGCCGCTATCCGGCTGGGAGATCAACAGATCCGCCGTCCTGACGCCTAACTTACGGGCATAGGCCACGTCGAGAGCGTGCTCGGCATCGACGAAGGCGGCGATGCCGCCTTCTTTCTGCAGCTCGGCAATCGCGTGCAGCGCAAGGGTGGTCTTACCCGACGATTCCGGACCGTAGATCTCGATCACCCGGCCTCGCGGGAATCCGCCGATGCCTAGCGCGACGTCGAGCCCGAGCGAACCGGTCGACACGCTTGGGATGTCGAGCACTTCGGCGTCGTCGCCGAGCCGCATGATCGACCCCTTGCCAAATTGTTTCTCGATCTGCGTTACTGCCAAGTCGAGCGCTTTTTGTCGTTCTTCCAATGCCATGCTTCCTGCCTCCTCGTCGTTCAATGGACTCTGGGTTCTCTACCCGGATTCGCTGCCGCGGCCCTGGCCGCGGCAAATTCGTGTCTCTGCAATACGCTGTAGCGCGCCGGCCCACCGCCGAGTTCGCTGCGATAGAGAGCGAAGTCGTTCGCCGTCCAAGCGCCCAAACGCTGGCTACCGCGGTCGCGGACCGTCGCTTCCCAATGGCGCCAACCCTCGGCGCGTCGCACGCGGCCCAGCGTCAGGTGACCGACAAAGGGCCGGCGTTCGGGCTCGAAGCCGAGCTCGGCGACAGCGCTGTCGATGCGCTCGGCGAGCCTGGAAAGCGTGTCGCCGCCGTCGATCGCCACCGCCAACACCCGCGGCAGACCGCGCGAGGGCATCGTGAGCAAACCGGTAGCCTCGAGCTCGAACGGTTCGGTGGCCGCGGCGACTCGCGCCAGTAACGGCGCTAGCGCTGCGACCTTGCGCTCTTCGATGTCGCCGAAAAACTTGAGCGTCACGTGCCAACCTTGCGGCCGCGTCCAAGAAACCCGCGTGCCAAAACGCTGTGCCCGTTCGGCCAGTTCGGACACCTGCCGCTCGAGTTCGGCAACCAGCTGCGCCGAAGCGGCAATCGCGACGAAGCAACGCGACATTAGCGGCCCGTCCTTCCTGCCCGCCGGCCGAAACCGGATGCAAGCGGGTCGAGACCGAGCAGATGACGTCGCAGCCAGTCGAGTGCTACCTGCGAGGTCAAAATCTTGACCCACTCGCGATTGCCCCACAGACGGTACGTCTTCGAGCGCACGCCCTCGCCTTCGATCTCGTCGGCGACCAACGCCAGGGCCACCGTACCGACCGGCTTTTCCTGGCTGCCGCCGCCGGGGCCGGCGATACCGGTCGTTGCCACCGCAAGGTCCGCCCCGCTTACGCGCCGCGCACCGAGGGCCATCTCGCAGGCCGTTTCTTCGCTCACCGCACCAAACATCGCCAAGGTCGATCGCGATACCCCGAGCAGCTGTTGTTTCAAATCGTTGCTGTAGGCAACAATCCCACCCAGGTAATAATCCGAGCTTCCGGCAACGTTGGTAATGCGGTTTCCGAGAAGCCCGCCGGTACAGGATTCGGCCGTTGCCAAGGTCTTGCCTGACCGGCCAAGCAAATCGCCGACGACTTCTTCCATCGTCAGGTCGCCTTCGCCGTAGACCGCCGCGCCAAGGCGTTGGGCAATGCGGTCTCCGAGTTCGGCCAGCCGTTTGCGCGCCTCGGCCTCGCTCCCGGTAACCGTCAGGCGAACCGAGATCTGCGGAAAACTGGCGCGAAAGGCGACGCGGCCTTCCGCGGGCGCGATCACATCGGCCAGGGCCTCGTCGACCGCCGACTCGCTCATACCGAATGTTTGAAAGGTTCGCGAGAGGACGATCTTGCTCCCTCCCTGCATCGAGGCGAGCCAGGGCAACACTTGACCGTCGAGCATTGCTTTCATCTCGCGCGGCACGCCCGGCAATACGGCGGCCAGCGCCGCATGATCGCCGTTGGCGAGCTGCAGGCGATAACCCGGCGCCGTACCCAGCTCATTGGGAATCACCTCGGCGCCGACCGGAAGCATCGCCTGTCGCAGATTGTTGTCCGGCATCGGCCGCCCGACCCGGGCAAACACCTGCCGGATCCTGTCGGCCTGCTCCTCGTTGATCTCCAGTTCGACGCCGGCGACACGCGCGACGGTTTCGGTCGTCAGATCGTCGGCCGTCGGCCCGAGTCCGCCCGTCGAAAGAACCAGATCGGCCTGCTCAACGGCCCGCCGCCAGGCCCACTCGATGCGCTCGTGGTAGTCGCCGACGGTGAGCACGCAGACCGTCTCGATACCCAGGGAGGCCAGGCGCTCGGCGACGTAAGACGCGTTGGTATCGACCGGACGGCCGCCGACAACGTCCTCGCCGGTGGGAATTAAACGAGCCGGTTCGACTCGCT
>CAZJCO010000208.1:0-5456 GCA_964544375.1 uncultured Myxococcales bacterium | reverse complement strand
GATCTGCAAATTGGATCCGGCCGAAAGCATCGCCGAGTGGGCGGACGCGACGTGTCCGGCGGCCTGATTGAGGCGGTCGGCCAGTTCGGCTGCCTGTTGTTCGGCCTGTTGCGGATCGGCGCCTTCGGCGGCAGCCTTCGGCGGTTGCGCGGCTTGCTCGCGTAGCGCGCCGGCGAGCTGCTCGGCAGTACTGGCCAGACTTTGTTGGCGCGGGCCGAGCGGCCCGGCTTGCTCGCTATGGTCCTCATCGGGATTTGCCTTGGCGATCGCGGCCACTTCTTCTGTGCGGTCGCCGAGGGAAAGCTGCCGGCGCGCGAGATCCTTTAGATGGTCGATGATAGAGAAAAACAATCGGCGCAGTTCTTCGATCTTTTCGAGAGCTGCCTGCACCGGCTCGCGCGCGCTCTCGAAGGCTTGCCCGGAAGGCTGATCGCTGTCGGAAATCGCCTCGAGCGCTTCGAGCGCACCGCCGAGGTCGTCGGGAACCGGTGCGAGGATCCTCGCGGCGAGTTCGAGACGGGCTTTTTCCTGCGCGGTTGCTTGAGGGTCGGCTTGCGGCTGGGCAGCGCCGTTGCTGCTCTGCTCGCCCTGCGCAGCGTCCGCGCTACTCTCGAGGCGCCTCATTTCCTCGGCGATGCTGCGGGCGACTCGCGTCGTGCGCTCGGCGTTGTTTTGTTCGAGTTCGACCACGACCGGTACGTACTCGGCGAGTTCTTCGAGTGTGCGTTGCTCGTCTGTCGCAAGAATCCGGGAAGCTTGCAACTGGTCGCGATAGAGTAGCTCGATGAGACGGCGCAGGTCGAGAAAACGCTCGCGCGCGGATGCCAGAGCTCGCACTGCTTTGAACTGAGGATCGACTGCGCTGCCGGCGCGGCCGTCCTTTAGTTGCGTTAGCGCAGCGTCCATTCGATCGATTGCCGTAGCCAGAAGCGGAGAAGCTTCGCCTATGCGCTCGAACAGCCCCTGCTGCTCCGGCGAGAGTTCCTGGCTCTCGCTATTTTGCAGACCCGCCTCGAAGCGGCGGTAGATTTCGTCGGTTCGGTCTCGCAGGGTTTCTTGGTTCTCGGCAAGGTAGTCGTCGGTGAGCCAGCGTTCTTCCGGCGTTGTCTTGGCGGTTGCGGAAGCGGTCGAAGCCGTCGCGCTTGGCCCCTTCGAATCGGCGCCCGAAGCGTCCGCCGCGCCGCTGTCGAGCGCGGCTCGCCGGCCGGTCAGCCGAGCAAGATCGAGCGCGTCGGCAAGGATGCCGCCCAAAACGGCGACTGGATCGAGTAGCTGATCACGGGCGCGGCCAAGTTCGGATAGCGCGGCAGCCGACCGGCGGAAGGCGCGCTCGCCCTGCATTTTGCGGAGCTGACTGCGGGCGTAGCCCATGCGCTCGCGCGCCCGATGCAGGTAGGCGAGTACGCCACCAAGCTGAGCGGCGCGCACACGCTGCGAAGGTTTGCGTTCTTCTTCGGGGGTTTGCTCGATGGCATCGCGCTCGTTGCCGGCGCGACCGGCTAATTCGCCGGCTTTGGCCGTGAGCGCGAGCTGCTCGGCGGCCAGCGCGCGGAAACTGCTGCGGCTCGCTTCGCTTGCCCTCTGTTTCTGCTCGTCGAGTTGCTGCTGCATCGCATTGCGTACTTCGGCCGTGAGCTTGCGTTGTTCGTCCATCAGCCCCTCGATCGCATCGAGGAGCTTCTTCTCGTCGCGTGAGGCCAAGCTGTCGGCCAGCTCGCTCGCCCGGCGCAACACGATCTCTAGATTGTGCCGGGCATCGTCGGCGCCGGGTCGCAGATCGACGGCTTCGCGAAACCAGTCCGCCGCTCGGCGCAGTGCTTCGAGGGCTTTTGCCGGCTCGGTCTCGAGTGCCGCATCGGCCCGTTTTGCTTCGTTCCATCCCAAATCGTAGGTGGCGCGCCAGCGAAGCTCGGCGTCGGTTGCCGCGCGCCGGCGTGCGTCGCGCAGGGCGTCGTCGGCGGCTTCGACCTGGCCGGCCCGCATATCTTCGAGGCCGCGATTGAATGTTTCGCGCGGCGTTTCCGGCAGCTTGCTTTCTTCGACGGGTGCGGTTTGCTCGCCGCTTTCGGTTGAGAGTTCCGCCGCATCCTCTTGTTGATCACCGGTGCCTTCCTGCGCGCGTGCCAGGGTTGCGGCCGCCAATACTGCCAAGAGGCAGAGTGCGGTGATCCGAACGGCGGCGGCATTCCGGGAACCTAGGCGATCGCGCCGGGGGGCTGGCGCCGTCGCGCTACCGACAGCGCCAGTCGCGACCGCGGCGATGAGCAACAGCAACCCGAGCAGGACGAAGGCTTGAAATGCCTCGCCTTTGACGCTGCGTGCGTGATGCCCGCCGCTGCTGCGGGTGAGAGGTGCGATGTGTCGCCGGTAAATCGATTCGAGATCGAGCAAGCCCGTACCTGCCGGGATGTAGGCGCCGGCGGTGGCGAGCGCGAGCTTGCGTAAGATCTCGCCGTCGAGCCGGCTCTTGACGATATTGCCGTCGGCGTCGCGCAATGGCCGCTTGGCTCCCGTCCTCGGGTCGCTGACGAGCACCTGGCTACCGGCTTCGTCTCCGAAACCGATCGCCAGGATTTTGATTCCTCGGGCGGCCGCTTCTTTGGCTGCTTCGAGCGGGAACGAATCGTGGTCTTCGCCATCGGTGATCAGCAGGATCGATCGGGCGACTTCTCCGGCCTTGCCGAATCCCGCAAGCGCTTTGCGAATCGGTTCTTCCAGCCGCGTGCCGCCGCGCACCACGCTGTGCGGCCCGGCATCGTCGAGCACCAAGCGTAGGAATCCGAAGTCCGGCGTGAGCGGCGACAGCACGCTGGCGCGACCGGCGAACGCAATCAGTCCGACCTGGTCGCCGTCGAGGTATGGCAGCAAATCCCGCAACTCGGCCTTGGCCCGTTCGAGGCGATTCGGCGTGACGTCTTCGGCGAGCATCGAGCGCGATACGTCCAGACAAATCATGATCTCCGCTCCCGCTCGGGGCGTAGAGATCAGATGCATCCCCCATTGCGGTCGCATCAGCGCGATTGTCAGCGCGACCGCAGAAAGCAGAAACAGCGTCAGTCTGAGCATGCGCTGCGCGTGGCTCGGACGACGGACCAGACGGTCTTGCAAGGCGCTTGCTATCAACGCCGACAGCCCGCTGGCGCGGCGGCGCTCCAAGTAGAAGGCGATTACGGCGAAAGCCGCTACCAGCCACAGCAGCGAGGCCCACCCTGGCTCGGCAAAGGTTCCTGCGTTCACGGCAACCTCCGCAGCATGCTGCCGGAAGCCAGTACCGCGGCCACCATCAGTCCGAGGCCGGCCAACACAAACGCCGGATAGTGCTCGCGGTATTGCAGGTATCGCAGTTCGGTGATTTCGGTCTTCTCGAGTGCGTCGATTTCCTTGACCACTTCGGCCAGTGCTTCGGCGTTGCGTGCGTGGAAGTAGCGGCCGCCGGTCTTCTCGGCGATCGCACGCAGGCTTTGCTCGTCGATCTCGACGTACATGCGTTGCAGGTACTGCCGTCCGCCGGGTCCGGCCACCGGCACCGGAGCAAAGCCGGTCGTGCCGGCGCCGATCGTGTACACCTTGATATGGTTGGCGGCGGCAAGTTCGGCAGCCTGCTGCGGCGTAATCTCGCCGGCGTTGTTGACGCCGTCGGTGAGTAAGATCACGACTTTCGAGCGAGCCGGACTACGGCGCAAGCGCTCGACGGCCAGTCCCAGGCCCTCGCCGACGGCGGTAGCCGCCTCACTGCGTTCGCTGGCGACTTCGAGCTGGTCGAGAATCGCCAGCAGGTTGCGATGGTCGAGCGTGAGAGGGCAGAGCCCGTCGGCGAAGGTGCCAAAGGCGACGAGCCCGATCAGATCGTCTTCGCGTCCCTTGCCGGAGTCGCCGCCGCTGACGAAGTTGCGGAAAACGCGTTTGACGGCGTCTAGGCGACTGACACTGGTATTGCCGCGCACAAAGTCGCGGGCGTTCATCGAACCCGAATGATCGACCGCCATGACGATCGCGATGCCTTCGCGTTTGATGCGGGTGGTCGCATCCCCCGTGCGCGGGCGCGCCAGGGCAACGGCAAGCAGGAGGGCGGCCACGGCCAGCAGGACGGCAGGCAATTTGGCCAAGCGCGCGCGCAGCGAAGGTGGACCGGCGTCGGGCAGGGTCAGCGAGGAGTAGGTGACGGAAGAGCCGGCTTTGGCGGCGAGGTAGTACACCAAGGGAGCGGCGAGAGCCGCGAGCAAGAAAAGGGGGTCGCGCAGTTCGAACTCAGGCACCAGAGCCCTCCTCGACGAGTCTGCGTTCGGAGGCCGCGGCCTGCGCGGTGAGCGACCGCTCGCGGGTTTCTTCGAGAAAACGTCGCGCGGCCGACAGCGCCGCTTCGATATCGTTGCGTTCCGGAATGAAGCGGGCGAATTTCACCATGTCGGCGCGCCGCAAGAAGTCCTGCAAGAAGCCGCGCTGGGCGTCGCTCAGTTCCCTCGTGCGGCCAGCGGCCTGCAGGAACTCTTCGGTCGTCAGTTCCGGCGCGCGCAACTCGAAGCGGTCTTCGAGATAGCGCCGTACGATCGCCGAAAGCTCGACGAAAAACGCGTCAATCGCCTCGGCTTCGCTCGGGCGCGGGCGCGCGGCGAGCACTTCGAGACGCGCGATCGCCGTGTCGTAGGCGCTCTTGCGGCGCGCGCGACTGCGTGCGGCTACGATCCGCCGCCAGATCAGCGGCGAAGCGACCGCCGCCAACAGTCCGGCGCCGAGCAACCACGGCCAAAGAGGGCCACGGGGCGCGGCGAGGGGCGGGAGCTTGCCCGCGATCGGCCGCATGTCGGCCGCCGCCGCCTGCGGTGTCACCGAAGCCACCTCGAACGCGATCGCCTCGGTTACCAGTTCGTAGGCGTCTTCGTTGTCGGGCGCCGGCTTGTGGCCGGATCGCCGGTCGATGAATTCGATCAGCAGCGGCGGCACCGTCAAAGGTCCCGACATCGGCGGTTCGAGTGTGTAGCGTTGTTCCGAAACCGTGCGGCCGCGCTCGTCGACGCGTTCCGACGGCACAAACTCGCGGATCGCGAAGCGATCGAGCGACTGGCCGAAGTCCGGCATCAACAGCTCGACGCCGTCTTCGGCGGTCACCCGCAACGTCAGCGTGCAGCGATCGCCGATTCGCGGGTGGGAGGGCTCGATACGAACCACTGCGGTGACGGGTCCGCGCTGGGTCGTCTTTTCGAGATAACCCGGATCCTCGGCTTGGCGCTCGGCGGACCCGCCGCCCGAGTCGCCGGCGGATGTCGCGACGGACGAGCCGCTTTGGCCGTCCTCGGCGCCGCCCGGCGGTGGGTACCAGAACGCTCCCGCCCACGCGAGCGACGCCCACACTCGCGACCGTGGTCCGCGACCTCGGGCGGGTCACGAAAGCGGAGCTCGACAGCTGGACGCGGCCACAGCAACTCGCCTACTGGATCAATGCCTACAACGCCCTGACG
>CAZJCO010000207.1:0-5465 GCA_964544375.1 uncultured Myxococcales bacterium | reverse complement strand
AGGAGGAGTTCTCCTTGCCTTGCGTCTTGGCGACCTTGCTGCCGCTCTTGTTCATCGTGTTCACGCAGAGTTCTTGGCTGCTCGTCAGCGCGTGGGCGCTCGGAGCGTAGGCAACCGCAACCAGCAGCGCCGCCGCAAAGCCGGCTGCGCGTCCCAGGTGCATCAGCAGATGTTGACGACCAGTCATCAGGGTCCTCCTTCGGTCAAGGCGTCCGTTTGCAATTCTTGGGACCGGCGGCCGCACCGGCCCTCCTGACGTCTCCCCCAGCCGCCGGCAGCAAATCCGGCGCGGTCAGGAACGAACGGGATTATAGACGCCGCCGGCGGGGCAACGTCAAGGTTGAACCGACAGTTGGCGCCGCCTCGACACGCGACTTGCGGCGGGAAGACCGACAACGCGCCGCGTTATTCGAAATGGAAAATCGGCCGGGGCCTTACTTCTTGCCGCCGAGCAGCCCGCCGAGCCCCTTCAGCGCGTTTTCCACCTGCTTGCCTCCGGAGCCGAGCGCACCGCCCGCCGCGTCTTTCGTACCGCCGAGGAGCTTGCGTCCGGCGTCCCCCAAACCGGGGGGTAGGTCGATCGCAACGCCGGCGAGCCCCTGCAGGTTGCCGGCGAGGTCCTTAGCGATGTCGAGCGGCACCGCACCGGCCTTCGTGACTGCGCTGAGCACGGCTTTGGTCACGATCGAGGCCAACTCGCCCATATCGACGCCGCCCTCTTCGGCTCCGACATCGTGGAGATTGATTTCCGGAATCGACACGTTGATCGCCGGTTTGGCCGAACCGAGCAAACCGACCGCCACGCGCGCCTTGACGTTGCGAATCGCGAGACGCTCGATGATGAACTGCTTGCCGCCCCCTTGGTCCGCGCTTTCGTCCGCCGCCGCTTCTTGGCCGCTACTCGATTCGAGCTTTTCGAGGTTGTCGAGAATCGCACCGTAGTTGCTACCCTTGGAACCCTTTTCCAGGTCAACGTCGATATTCTCGAGTTCGAGCAAGGCCACGCGCACCGTGTCTTCGAGCAAGCGCCGAGGCGGCAGTTCGAGACGCGCGCCGCCTAGCAAGAGAAAGTTCGGCTGGTCGAATCCCGGAGGGTTCGCGACGCCCAGTCCCGAAACGCCGAAGGACCCGCCCGCCAGTCGAATGCGCACGCTATCGACACTGGTCGGAACGCCGAGGGCATAGGTGGCGCCCTTTTCGATCGCCGTCTTCGCGATGGAATCCAAATAAAAGAGCGCGCCGCCAACGGCCAACGCAACCAGCACCACGAGCAGCACCAACAGCTTAACGATCGCCTTCATCACGATGCCTCCAATAGCGCCGCTTTACGCGACGAGGGCACCAATGTCGAGCACCTGCCAGATGCCTTGACCGCTCCGCCCGAAGCAACTATGGAACGTCTTTGCCTTTTGGGGGGTTATCCCTCGTAGGCTTCCGGGGGGCCAGCCCAGGAGAGGGCCCCAGATACACCCTGGATCGTCGGTTTGGCCGTCGCGCGCGTGGCCGAAACCGCATCGACGTCGGTCGCAGTGGCCGGCCCGTCCCTGCGTGGCTGCGTCGGCCGAAAGGCGGCGCATGTCCGCCGCATTCTTGTGGCCGGTAGGAAGAGGTTATGGCGAGCGTTGAAAACGATCGGACGACATCTGATTGCTGAATTCTATGGATGCAAGTGTGAGATCCTCGACGACGTCGAGGCGATCCGCAGCCGCTTACGGGCAACCGCCGAGGCGATCGGGGCAACCATCGTCGGCGACGTCTTCCACCAGTTCTCTCCTCAGGGAGTCAGCGGCTCGGTAGTCATCGCCGAGTCGCACCTGTCGATACACACGTGGCCCGAGAACGGTTACGTCGCGGTCGACATCTATACGTGTGGAGGCCTCGATCCTCGCGTGGGCTTCGAGTACCTGGGACACGCGCTCGAAGCCTCGACCTGCCGCCTGCAGGAAATCGTTCGCGGCCTGCCGGACGATGTCGAAGAAGATCGGCCCTTACTGCCCAAAGACGTTTGCGTCATGGCGCGAGAAGTCACAGTCAAATCGATCGCCGGACCGTCCTGAGCAAACGTGCGTGGACCGAGATTCCCGCAAGACAATCGCTCCCCGTGACCCAGGCCCTCCTTCGGTCGGCTTCGTCGACGGCGACTGGCTGATCGAAGAGGACAACGCCGCCACTCGCCTGGGACTGCGCATCGTTTCGAAGCTGCACGAAGAACAAAGCCCCTACCAGAAGATCGAGGTCTACGACAGCGCCTTTTGCGGCCGTCTACTCGTCATCGACGACATCATCATGCTCACCGAGCGCGACGAGTTCGTCTATCACGAAATGATGATGCACGTACCGCTGGCGGCCCACGCTTGGCCGCGCAAGGTGCTGATCATCGGCGGCGGCGACGGCGGCTGTCTGCGCGAGGCGCTCAAACACGACTCGGTGGAACGGGTTGTGCAGTGCGACATCGACGAGCGCGTCACGCGCGTCTGTGCCGAGCACTTTCCTTGGGTGGAGAAAGCCATCGACGACCCGCGAAGCGAACTCGTGTTTGCCGACGGCGCCGCCTACGTCGCCGAGCACGCCGGCGAGTTCGACGTCATCGCGATCGACAGCACGGATCCGGTCGGACCGGGCAAGGGGCTGTTCGAGGCACCCTTCTATCGTAGCGTCGGCCGCGCGCTCACGAACGACGGCATCGTCACGGCACAGACCGAGAGTCCTCATTGGGACGGTTTTCTGGTTGCGGCGATCTACCGCCAACTGCGTCAAGCCTTTGCTTTCGTCACCGGCTACCTGTGCATGACTCCGAGCTACCCAAGCGGTTGCTGGAGCCTCGGATTCGCTTCGAATCAGGACTGCGCTGCCCGTCCGAGCGACGCGCGGCGCGCGGCTACGCTGGCCGCGACCTGTCGCTACTATAATCCCGAAGTCCATCGCGCGGCCTTTGCGCTGCCCGAGTTCGCGCGGCGCAGCATCGAAGACGGCGACAATATGTTCGCCGCATTCGATGACCGTAGCGGAGAATTTGTAAGCAAGAACGCAAGAAAGGAACCGAAAGAATGACTACCGCACCAAGCGCCGATCGCCGGCGAAGACGCTGTCGCCGAAGCTTGGATCGAGAAGCGGGGGCGCAGCACCGTATTCTGCCGCGTCGAGGTACGCTCGGCATCCGGCACGCTCGCCTCCACGGGCTCGTTGGTTTACAAAGTGGGATCGCGCCGGCGGCCGGTATGACCGCTCGGCCGACTTTCGACGGAGGTTTCGACCATGTCCGCTGAGGTTCACTTTGGAGTCGCTCTTCCCCAGATCAAGCGCAGTTGGAGCGACGTTCGCGACGCCGCGGTAGAGTTCGAGCAGCTCGGCTTCGACTCGCTATGGGTCGCCGACCACCTTTACGGCGTGCCGATGCCGAACCTTCCGATTTTCGAAGCCTGGAGCGAACTCGCGGCCGTCGCAGCAGTCACCGAACGCGTCGAACTCGGGACCTTGGTCACCCCGCCCTACTTTCGCAACACGGCGGTGCTGGCCAAGCAGATTGCGACCATCGACAACATCGCCGGCGGCCGTACGATCTGCGGCCTCGGCGCGGGCTGGTTCTCGATGGAGTTCGAGGCCTACGGTCTGCCCTTTCCCGGTGTAGGCGACCGTCTGCGTGCCCTCGACGAAATGGCCGAGTTGATGACGCGCATGTGGACCGAAGACGCCGTCAGCTTCGAAGGATCGCACATCACGGTGCGCGACGTGATGTGCCAGCCCAAGCCGCCGCGACGGCCGCCGATTCTGATCGGCGGCGGCGGCGAGCGCGTGCTGATGAAGATCGCCGCCAAACGCGCCGACATCTGGAACAACCTCGCGGTCTCGCAGAAGGATCTTGCGAGCAAGGTCGGCGTCCTAAAGCGTCATTGCGACAGTGTCGGCCGTTCCTTCGACGACATTCGCGTGTCGCAACAAACCCTGGTGGTACTCACCGAAACCGAACAAGAAGCCAAGGAGGCCGTGGTAAAGGCCGAACAGATCTACGGCGGCCATCTCGGCTCGGGTATCGAGCAGAGCGGCATTTGGGGCACGCCCGAACGCGTCGTCGAACGCATCAACGATCACATCGAGCTCGGTTGCAAGATGTTCATCATCGAATTCTTCGGCCGTGACACGCGCGTGCCGGCCCGCATGTTCGCCGAGCGCGTTCTGCCGGCCTTTCGCTGATCGGCCGCACGCGCCGCGCAGCCGCTGATGCACCCGGGACTTTCCAGCCTGGTCGCGGTACTGGCGCTCGGTATCGGAGCGCAATGGCTGGCGTGGCGCTTCCGCCTGCCGGCGATCTTGCTGCTGCTGCTTTTCGGCGTACTGGCCGGGCCGGTCTTCGGCATCGTCGACGGCGAGACACTGTCGGGCGACGCGTTGTTTCCAGCCGTCTCGCTCGCGGTCGCCGTCATTTTGTTCGAAGGCGGGCTGAGTCTTCGCATCGGCGACCTCAGAGAAAGCGGTGTCGTCGTCTGGCGCCTGGTCACGGCCGGGGCCATCGTCGCCTGGCTGGGAACCGCACTGGCGGCATCCACGATCGTCGGCTTGCCGGCGGAACTGTCCATCCTGCTGGGCGCGGTACTCATCGTTACCGGTCCGACCGTCATCGTTCCGCTGCTGCGCCAACTGCACCTGCGGCCGAGCCTGGCTTCGATTCTCAAGTGGGAAGGCATTTTGATCGACCCGCTCGGCGCAATTCTCGCGGTGCTGGTCTTCGAGGGAATCCTTTCGGAAAGCGGGCACACGGCGGCGGCCGGAACGATCTTCTCCCTGCTGCTTTCGCTAGCCACCGGCGCGGCCATGGGCCTGCTCGGCGCGGGCTTCTTGATCGCCGTGGTCGGCCGTCATCGCGTGCCGGACTTCTTGCACAATCCGGTAGTGCTTGCCGTCGTCGGTTGCGTACTGGCCGCCGGCAACGCCCTGCGCGCCGAATCCGGCCTGCTCGCCGTCACCGTGATGGGGATTGCGCTGGCCGCACAGCGCCGGATTCCGATCCGCGGCATCGTCGAGTTCAAGGAGTCGCTGCGCACACTGTTCATCTCGACGCTGTTCATCGTGCTAGCCGCGCGCATGAACCTGGCGCAACTCACCGACCTGGCCCTGCCGAGCGTGCTCTTCTTGCTAGCCTTGATCGTCGTCGTGCGACCGCTTTCGGTCCTCGTCGCCACCTTGGGAACCCCGCTAGGCTGGCGCGAGCGGGCCGCCCTGATGGCGATGGCCCCGCGCGGCATCGTCGCCGCGGCGATCGCCTCGGTACTGGCGCTCCGCCTCACCGACGCGGGCTTTCCCGGCGCCGACGCCCTCGTACCGGTCTCGTTTTCGGTGATCGGCGGGACCATCCTCGCATACTCGATCTCCGGACCGATCGTGATGCGCTTGCTCGGCGGCTCGGGGGGCGCGCCGCCGGGGGTGCTGCTGCTCGGCGCGCGCCCTTGGGCGCGCGGGCCCGCGCGGGC
>CAZJCO010000206.1:0-5481 GCA_964544375.1 uncultured Myxococcales bacterium | reverse complement strand
CCTCTGCCACGCACACGCGCACGCGTTCGGTAGCGCGCGGGGTTTGGGTGGCCGCGGGCGGTTAGGAAGGTGTCCGTTTCGATCGTGCAGAGAGGGTGGGCGAGGACGGCTTCGAGCGCCGATTCGTCTTGCGGCTCGCCGCTGTACCGGTGAATCAGAACGCGTGCATTGCGCTTGCTGTCGACGACCAGGCGGGCGTAGAAGTCCCAGATGTCCATTTCGGCCGCTTCGGCCGCGCGATCGACGAACATTCCGTCGTATCGGTCCAACGCGGGCGCGTTGGCGCGCATGATTTGGATGTCGCGCAGGTGAAAACCGATTTGTTCGAAGACGGCGTCGCCGAAAGCCCGCAACGGCTCCATCTCGTCGGGATTGGCGAGCACTTCTTCCAGGCGAGGCAGGAGCTCGGGAGGAAAAATGACGCTCGCGGTCGTATTGCCGGCGGTATACGGAAAAGCATCGAACGCAACGTCGAGGCCGGCGCCGCGGGCACGTTCGATCCTCTCGATTGCATCCGTATGGGTGGGCCAGGAATTGCGTCCGACGAAGATCAGGTGACTGATCTGCAGGCGAGCTTCGGCCGCTTGCGCTGCCTGGATGATTTCATCGATCGCCAGCAGGTTATGCGCGAGTTCGCCCGGGTCGCTTTGGTAGGCGCCGCTGGCCCAGCTGTAGGCCTTGACGTGGGAGGTAAACAGTTTGTCGCGTGCCGCGGCCCAAGATGCGAAAGCCGCGAGTTCCTCGTGCCCGGCAAAAATGCCGGGAGGGTATCCCAGGCCGGTACTGATGCCGGCGCATCCGGCATCAAGCGCTTGTTTCGAGAGCCGCTCCATTTCGGCGAGTTCGTCCGAGGAGGGCGCGCGGGACGATAATGCTCCGCTCACCGCAGCACGCACGGATCCGTGCCCGACGAGTTCGGCAAGGTTGAGCGCCGGCCCGACCCGTTCGATCTCGTCGAGGTAGTCGGCCATCGATTGCCAGCGTAGTTCGATCGCGTCGTCGACGATCAAGCGGCTGGTTTCGCCCATGCTGCCCCGATTCCCATCGCCCACCGGCGCCGGGCTGAAGCCGCAGTTGCCGCCGACGACCGAAGTGATTCCCTGACGCAGGAACGGCTCGACGAGCCGACCGTGATCCGGCTGGCCGAGCAGCCAGTCGGCGTGGCTGTGGATGTCGATGAAGCCGGGAACGATCGTCTTGCCCCGGCAGTCGAGAGTCTCGCGGGCTTCGAGTTCGCTCAAGTCGCCGACCGCAGTGATCCGGCCTCCGCCGAGCGCCACATCGGCGATCGTGGCCGGCGACCCGGTGCCGTCGATGACCGCTCCGCCGCTGAGTTTGAGATCGCAGTCCTGTGTCATGGAGTTACTCCCTGGGGGCATCCTTAGCTGCCCGCCGGCATTCGATCCAGCCTGGGCGCACTTTTCTTAGCGCTTCGAGAGGCCGACAATGGATACGCGACAGAGGAGGTTCTCCGATGGCCGAAACTACGCAGTATCAGCAGCTCGCCGAGGCGGTCGGTGCAGGGGCGTCGCCGACGGTGCCAGCAATTTTCGAAGTGCTTGCCGACGAACGGGAGGCCGCGTTGTTGCTCGCGGCTTCACCACCGGCCACCGCCGCAGAACTCGTCGAGCGCTGCGGCATGCCGGCGGAAGAGGTCGAAGAGTTGATCGACGGACTGTTTCGCAAGGGGCTGGTGTTCAAGTCGAAGAAACCGGACGGTCTGCGCTACTACCGCGTGCGCCATCTGATGCAACTCCACGATTCGACCGCGGTCGCGCTCGACCCGCCGCCCGAACTGCTACGGCTGTGGAAGCGCTTCATGGACTCGGAGTGGGACGACTTCAGTCGCAAGCTCGAAGAGATCCTTCCGGCTTCGGTGCTCCGCGTTGTTCCGGTCAATGTGACGATCGAGCCGGAAAGTCAGGTGCTGGGCTTCGAGGATGTACGTGCGATGGTGACCGAGGCGAACAGCCTGGCGGTTACCAAGTGCTCGTGCCGTGCGATCGACGGGGCCTGCGGCAAGCCGCTCGACGTCTGTATCCAGCTCGACCGCGCCGCCGATTACGCGCTCGAGCGGGGAACCGGCCGCCGACTCGATACCGAAGAGGCGATCGCGATGCTCGAGGACTGCGAGCGTGAGGGGCTGGTTCATGTGGCCGAAAACAAACGCGCGCGCGGTCTCGTGATTTGCAACTGCTGTAAGGACTGCTGCGTTAACTGGGCTTCCGTGCGCAGCGGACTCGGCAAGTTCGCCGCGCCCAGTCGCTTCCTGGCGGTCGTCGATGCGGACGCTTGCAACGGTTGCGAGGATTGCCTCGAGCGATGCTTTTTCGATGCGCTCGATATGGACGACGATGCGCGCGTAGCGCGCGTTCACGACGAGCGCTGCATGGGCTGCGGCCTGTGTCAGGTAGTCTGCGACCCCGTTGCCATCGCCATGCAACAAGTGCGCGACGAGGAGTTCGTCCCGGCCTGAGCGAGCTTTTGCCCTTGCACGAGCTTCAAGTCACCGAACGGATACTCGATATCGTGTTGGATCATGCCCGGCGCGGCCGGGCGCAAAAGGTCGTTCGGGTCCACCTTTCCATCGGCGAGTTGTCGGACTTGGAGGCCGAGTGGATCCAGCATTACTTCGACTATCTGAGCCGCGACACGATCGCCGCCGAGGCGCGACTAGAGGTGCGCCACGTACCAATCACGGCTCGTTGCGAGGATTGCGATGCAACCTTCGAGCTGCCCCGTGAGCGGCTTGCCGAGGCTGTCTGTCCCCAATGCGAAGGGTCTCGGATGCAACTGGTGTCGGGGCGCGAGTACCGCATCGATCATTTGGAGGTCCTGTGACAGACGAGGTCCGGCTGATCGAAGTTCGCCAGGATATCCACGCGGACAACCGAGCGGCGGCCGAGGCATTGCGGCGCCGTTTGCGTGAGGCCAGGACCTTCGTGCTCAATTTGATGTCGTCGCCGGGCGCCGGCAAGACGACGACGATTTTGGCCACGGCGCGGCGGCTTGCCGGCCGGCTTCGGCTTGGCGTACTCGAGGCCGACATCGATTCGAAAGTCGACGCCGAGCGCATCGCCGCTAGTGGTATTCCCTCGGTCCAGCTGCGCACAGGAGGGTTTTGCCATCTCGACGCCGCGATGGTTGCGCAAGGCCTCGAGGCGCTGGATCTGGCCGAACTCGACCTAGTGATCATCGAAAACGTCGGCAACCTCGTCTGCCCGGCCGAATTCGATACCGGCGCGACCAAGAGTGCGATGATCCTCAGTGTTCCTGAGGGTGACGACAAACCGCTCAAGTATCCTTTGATGTTTTCGGTCTGCGATGCGGTTCTCGTCGGCAAGACCGACTACCTCGAACATTCCGACTTCGACCTGTCGCGCTTTCGTTCTCACCTCGCCCGTCTCAACCCCGATGCGGCGCTATTCGAGTTGTCGGCCAAGACGGGTCAAGGGATCGAGTCCTGGGTAGCTTGGCTCGAGGGGCAGGTACGCGCGTTCGAGTAGAACGCGTTTCACCTCTGCTCCCGGCAGCGCGGCATCCTTCCCTTGACTGACCGGCGTCGAGCCATCAAGGTTGCTGTGAATCTACGCCGCCTGCTGCTTCGTAGGGAGTCCTCGGCGCCCGAGCGCGCCCGTGTGCTTCCGCTAGGAGAAAGACGATGGGACACCTCGCGTTTGAAAAGCCCTATGTCGCCCTGCAGCAGCGCCTCGACAAGAACCCGATAGGCGCACCGGCGACCGACGAACTGTTCGAGATCCTGCGCATCCGCTTCAGCGCCGAAGAGGCCGCCATCGGTGCCCGTATGCCGATGACGCCGGCGCCGCTGAGCGTTTTGAGCCGGCGCATCGGGGAGGACCCCGAACGGCTCGAGGCCCGACTCGATCGTATGGCCGAGAAGGGCTTGGTGCTCGATTTCGAGACCAAGGGCAAGCGCTTCTACATGCTCGCGCCGACGGTGATCGGCTTTTTCGAGTTTACCTTCATGCGCCTGCACGAGGAGCTGCCGAACGCGCGTCTGGCAGACCTGCTTTCGACCTACATGTTCGAAGACGATGCCTTTGCCAAGAGTGCGTTTCGTGCGGATACGCAGGTCGGCCGCACGCTGGTGCACGAAAGTACCTTATCCGATGATCTGCGTGCCGAGATCCTGCCGCACGAAGACGCCGGCGAAATCATCAAGAACGCCAGTCTGCATGCTGTAGGCCTGTGTTATTGCCGGCACAAAGCGATGCACCACGGAAATCCCTGCAAGAAGCCGATGGAGGTATGCACGTCTCTCAACGAATCGGCCGATTGGATCATTCGCCGGGGCTTCGGACGCAAGGTCTCCGCAGAGGAAGCCCTCGAAATCTCGGCCCGCACGCGCGACGAGGGCATGGTCCACATTGCCGACAACGTGCGCAACAACGTCAGTTACATCTGCCATTGCTGCGGCTGCTGCTGCGGACAACTCCGAGGAATCACCACGCACGGGATTCGTAACGCGGTACACACGAGTAACTTCCTGGCGGCCGTCGACGACGACAAGTGCAAGGCCTGCGCCCGTTGCGTCAAGGCTTGCCCGGTGATGGCGATCGACATCAAGCCGACCGCGGTTGGCAAAGCGACCGCGGAAATCGATGAGGATCTGTGCCTGGGCTGCGGTGTCTGCAACATCTCATGCAAGAACAAGGCGATGTCGATGGTGCCGCGCGAAAAGCGCGTCTTTACGCCGGCCGACAACATCGAGCGGCTGGTCCGCGCGGCGATCGAGCGCGGTACGATCCATCATATGCTGTTCGACGATCCCGACAGCGTGAGCAGCCGCGGGCTGAATCTGGCCTTGGGGGCGATTCTCGCCTTGCCGCCGGCCAAGCGCTTGCTCGCCGTCGATCAGATCAAGTCGTTGTTCGTGCGGGCCATCGTCGAACGCGCCAAGAGCGATGCCGGACTTGCCGACGATGCCGGTCGACCGGCGGGCAAGGGGAACGGGCAGTCTGCCGGCCGCTCGGATAGCAGCGCAGAGCCAGCGGTGACGCCAAGAGCCGCTAGAGGTTCCTGAGCATCACGCGGCCAGCCGTCGCTGGCTTCCCCGGCGCTCCGCTTCAGCCGAGCGCAGCGTAATCACCGCCGGTAGCAGCAATAGCGCCGCCGCGCAGCAGAGCGCCATGTTGACTGCGATTTGCACGCCGAACGACGCGTTGCTCGGCGTTTGGGAAAACGCCAAGAGGGAAAACCCGGCGACGACGACTACTGCGTTGAGCAAGATCGCGCGTCCGGTGCTGCGCATCGTCGCCACGATTGCCTCGGCGCGGTCGTCGGTCTGCGACAGACGCAACCGCAGGGCCGACATCAAGTGGATCGAGTAGTCGATGCCGATGCCGAGGGCGATCGCCCCGACCATCGCCTTCATCGGTCCGAGCGGAACGTCGAGCAGGGCCATGCCGGCGAAGCTCGTTACGGCGGTACACATGGGCGGCAGCGTGCAGATGCCGTTCG
>CAZJCO010000205.1:0-5486 GCA_964544375.1 uncultured Myxococcales bacterium | reverse complement strand
CCCTCGACCGCCTGCGATCCTTGAGGTTGAGTTAGCGATGCGGCCCCCATCGCAGACGCCATCAGGATCGGCCCGCCCAAAGCGGAGGCCGACACACGGCCCTGAAAAAGGCGGCCCAGAGTCTGGAAAATGACCGAGGTGAAGCCCCATGTGTACTGCCCGGCCAGCTCGAAGGACTCGAGTACGCCAACGCTGGCCGTCTCGAAATCCCGGCCGACGCCAATCATGAAAGCGGTACCGACGACCTCGCCCAAGTGGTCGTGCTCCTCTCGCGGCTCCGGTCTGATTTCGATCGACCGCTCGGCACCGTCGGCGGCTCGCACACGCATCTTCATCGTGCGGCCCTCGCTGGCGCGCACGAGATCGGATAGTTCGTCCCAGTGCTCAATCGCCCGGCCGTCGACAGCAACGATCGTATCGCCCGCCGCCAGCCCCGCCTTGCCCGCCGGTGTCTCGCTCAGCACGCTGCCGATGCGCGGCGATTCGACCGGAACCTGTCTGCCGTAGGCCAGAAAGACCGCCGCAAAAACGGCAAAAGCAAACAGGATGTTGACCGCAGGCCCTGCGGCAACGATCGCCAGGCGTTGAGGAATCGATTTGGCGGAAAAACCGCGCGAGGGATCTCCGGCCGGGGGGTCGTCGGAGTCGTCCTGGCCGGCCATGCGCACGTAACCGCCGAAGGGAATCAGCGCCAAACGGTAGTCGGTCTCGCCGATTTTGCGCGAAATCACGGTCGGGCCGAAGCCCATCGAAAAGACGACCACTTCGACATCGCACCACTTTGCAACCAGAAAGTGCCCTAGTTCGTGAACGAAGATGACGACCGCCAGAACCAAGACGGCGCCCAGGATGCTTTCGATGCTCATCTCGCCTCGCTCGGAGCAGGCGATCGCCCTGCTGCGGCGGCAACCGCAGGTTACGGCATCATCGCGTACCCACGAGCCACAATAGCATAGTAGTAAACGAAAACGATCGGCAAGACGAGGCTATCGGTGCGGTCGAGTACGCCGCCGTGACCGGGGAATAACCAGCCGGAATCGCTGGCGTCGTAGGCTCGTTTGACCATCGATTCGAGAAGATCTCCGAGTTGGGCGAGCAGGTTCACGGCGCCGGCGACCAGCAGTATTTCGACGGATCCGAGCGCGCCGAGCACGAGGAATTTCGTACAAATGCCGGCCAGCAGACTAGCGGCAAACGATCCCAAGGCGCCTTCGACGGTCTTGTTCGGGCTCACCGCCGGCCATAGCTTGTGGCGTCCTAGCGCCGCGCCGGCAAAATAACCGCCGGCGTCCCCGGCCATCACGCAAGCGAGTACGAAACACACCCAGCCGGGGCCGTCGGGAAGGCCCCGCACCCAGATGAAGTGCGGCAACAGCATCCCACCGTACAAGCATCCCAGCAGAATTTGTCCCGCTCGATTGACGCTGCGCTGCATGTCCTTGGCAGTCGCCAAGGTGCCGATGAGAACGCCCGCCAAGGTCACGACCGTGCCGGCCGATACCGCAGTGGTGTTGCCGATGCTCATCGTCACCGCGATCGTCATGCCGCCGGCAATGACCATCGTCGTCGCGTGCCCGGCTTCCTCGAGCGCCATCGCGGCAAACTCGCGTAACGACACGAAGGTCAGGGACAAGACGACCGCTCCAAACAGCCACATCGGGGCTCGGAAGACCAGCCAGATCAGTAGCGGAATCGCTACCGCCGCCGTCATCAGCCGGGCGCGCAACACCTATCAGGCCTCTCGCATGATCTGTGCCGCCGTCTTGCCGAAGCGCCGCTGCCGACAACGGTAGTCGTCCATCGCGCGCAAAAACTCTTCACGGCGAAAGTCGGGCCACAGCGTTTCTGTAATGTACAGTTCGGTATAGGCCAACTGCCACAGCAAGAAGTTGGAAATGCGGCTCTCGCCGCTGGTGCGAATCAGCAGGTCGGGATCCGGAACCCCCGCCGTCATCAGCGCAGCGGAAAAGCGCAACTCGTCAACCTGCTCCGCACGAAGCTCGCCGTCGCGTACCCGCCGCGCCAGCGTCCGCGCTGCCCGCACGATCTCTTCGCGACCACCGTAACTGACGGCCAGTTGCACCGTCATCCGTCCGTTCTCCCGCGTGCGACGCTCGACCGAACGCAGCTCGCGCAGGATTTCCGAAGGCAAGCGGCGCAGGTTGCCGATCGCGCGAAGGCGGATTTCGTAGCGCATCATGCGCGCCACTTCCGTGCGTAGATAGCGCTTGAGCAAACGCATCAAGGCTTCCACTTCGCGCTGAGGCCGTTGCCAGTTCTCGCTAGAGAACGCGTAGAGCGTGAGATACTCGATGCCGATTTCGCGCGCGGTCTCGACGACCGCGCGCACGGAGTCCTTGCCACGCCGGTGTCCCTCGATGCGACGGAGACCGTGCGCCTCGGCCCAGCGTCCGTTGCCGTCCATGATGACGGCGACGTGACGCGGCAGTTCGCTCTCCGCTGTCGGTGTCGCTTCGGCCACGAGGTTCAGACTTCCATGACCTCTTCTTCTTTAGCCGTAATCACCGCGTCGATGCTCTCGATCCCCTTCTTCGTAATTTCGTCGACTCGTTCCTGCGCGCGGCGGAGATCATCCTCGCCGATTTCTTTCTCGGCCAGAAGTTCTTTCAGCGTTTCGTTCGCGTCACGCCGATGATTCCGCGCCGACACGCGATGGTTCTCACCTTCTTTGCGCACCCGTTTGACCAGCGTGCGACGGCGCTCCTCCGTCAGATCGGGAATCGGAACCCGCAAGACCTTGCCGTCGCTGACCGGCGAAATACCCAGGTCCGAGCTCTGAATCGCTTTCTCGATGTCGCCGATGGAAGACTGGTCGAACGGCTGAACCAACAACAGTTTGGGTTCCGGTGCACTGATCGTCGCCAACTTCTGCAACGGCGTATCGGCACCGTAGTATTTCACCATCAAGCCTTCGAGCAGTGCCGGATTGGCGCGTCCGGTTCGAATTCTGCCGAGATCCCGCTTCAGCGATTCGACGGTTGCGTCCATTTCGGACGAGAGTTCCTCGATGATCTCGTTCATCATGGCTGCGATTCCCCCACCCGCGTTCCGATCGGCTCGCCGGCCACGGCCTTGAGAATGTTGCCCGGTTTGGTGCCGTCGAACACGACGATCGGCATCTTGTTCTCCATGCAAAGAGATACCGCGGTCGCGTCCATCACACCGAGACGATCGTTCAAAACCTGTCCATAGGTAAGAAAGTCGTACCGTTTGGCCGACGGGTCTTTCTCCGGATCGGCGCTGTAGACGCCGTCCACGCGCGTTGCCTTCATGATGACATCGGCACCGATCTCAATCGCGCGCAGGCTGGCCGCTGTATCCGTAGTGAAGAACGGGTTGCCGGTTCCGGCCGCAAAAACGACTACCCGCCCTTTCTCTAAATGACGCGTGGCACGACGGCGAATGTAGGGCTCGGCGACCTCCCGGATCTCGAGCGCAGAAAGAACGCGTGTCGGCGCGCCGGCCTTTTCGATTGCGTCTTGCAGAGAAAGACTGTTGAGGACGGTCGCCAGCATCCCCATGTAGTCGGCGGTCGATCGGTCCATTCCGAGGTCTGCCGCTTTGAGACCGCGAAAGATGTTGCCGCCGCCGACGACGATCGCGACTTCGCGGCCATCACTCCGTACCTGCGCTATTTCGGATGCGAGTGCGGAAACGATCGCTGGGTCGATACCGAAACCGGCGGCACCGGCAAGAGCCTCACCGCTGAGTTTGAGGAGAACGCGTCGATAGGTCGTACCGGCCGTCGTCATCAACAGAATCGACCTCGGCGGTGGCCGCGCAGATCAGGATCCTTTAGCGATCTGCTCGGCGACCTCTTCGGCCAGGTTCGTCGTCTTACGCTCGATGCCTTCACCAAGCTGGTAACGAACGAAACGCTCGATCTCGAGTTCCCGTCCGGTCTCTTTGGCGGTGCGCTCTAGGAGCTCGCCGACGGTGATGTCCGGATCACGAACGTAATCTTGTTCTACCAGGCAAACTTCACGGTAGAATTTTTCGATCTTGCCGTCGGCGATCCGGTCGAGAATCTTCTCCGGCTTGCCGGCCGCCGCGGCCTGGGCCCGAAAGATTTCTCGCTCATGCTCGAGGGCCTCGCCGGGAACGTCGTCGCGGCACAGGTAGCGTGGCGTGGCCGCAGCCACCTGCATGGCGATTGACTTGAGCAAGTCGGCATCGGCGTCGGCGGCGCCGCCGACTTCGACCGCTACTCCAATCTTGCCGCCAGCGTGTACATAGGCACCGACTCTGCCGCGATTACTGGAAAGGCGGACAAAACGGCGCAGTCCGATGTTCTCGCCAATGGAGGCGATCGCTTCGGTCAGCACCTCGGACAGCACTCGACCGTCACCGGTATTCAGACCGGCAGCGGCCTCGGCGCCGCCCTCTTCGGCATCCGCCACGAGCAGGGTCGAACCGACGGTCTGCAAGAGACGAGAGAATTCTGCGGTCTTGGCAACAAAATCAGTTTCGCAGTTTAGCTCGACGATAACCGCAGTCTGGGCGTCGGCCGCTACAAAAACGCCGACGAGGCCCTCGGCCGCAACGCGCCCGGACTTCTTGGCCGCACCGGCGAGGCCCTTCTCTCGAAGGAGGTCGATGGAAGCTTCGATGTCGCCGCCGGTCTCCGTCAGTGCCCGCTTGCAGTCCATCATGCCGGCGCCCGTGCGATCACGAAGCTCCTTGACGGTCTGCGCGGTGATTGTCATTCGGAACTCCCCGAGGCAGCTTCGGCGGCTCGCGTGGCAGCCTCATCGTTCGCGTCGGTCGCCGGCGCTACGCTCTCGGCCGGGGCGTCGGCGACCGCACCCGTCTTGCCGTCTTCGGACACCGCTTCTTCGGCAGCGGCAGTGGGAGCTTCGCCAGTAGCGCCGTCGGCGGTGGCGCCCGGCCTGGGCGAGGCCTCTTGCCCCGTGTGCCCGTTGGCATCGGTGTCGCCGCCCTTGGCGCTGGCAGCCAGCCGCTCTTCGTGTTCCTGCCGGCCCTCGAGATAGGCGTCGGCGATCGCCGCACAGAACAGCCGGATCGCGCGAATCGCGTCATCATTGCCCGGGATGCAGTAAGAAATCTGGTCCGGATCGCAGTTTGTGTCGACCACCGCAATAACCGGAATAGCGAGCCGATTGGCCTCGGCAACGGCGATTTCTTCGCGTTCGGGGTCGATGATGAAAATCGCATCGGGAAGCTTACGCATCTCACGGACGCCCTCGAGGTTGATGTGCAGCTTGTCGACTTCGCGCTGCATCATCAGGCGTTCCTTCTTTTTCAGCGCCGCGGTCGCAGTCTCGTCGGCGAGGGTCTCCTCGAGCCGCTTGAGGCGGTCGATCGACTGGCGAATCGTCTGAAAGTTCGTCAGCGTACCGCCCAGCCAGCGGGTCGTCACGAACAACGATCCCGAACGGTGGGCTTCGGCGCGGAGCCGCTCCTGCGCACGTTTCGTGTGTCACGCCGACAGGCACACTTTCGGG
>CAZJCO010000204.1:0-5544 GCA_964544375.1 uncultured Myxococcales bacterium | reverse complement strand
CGGACTTCAGCGGCGCGCCCTCTCTCCTGTCTGCGCTGTCGTGGGTTTTCTCTTTGCTTCCCGGGGCGGGAAGTTGGCTGGCCGGGAGTCCGGCGCCTCCTTTCTGCCCCTGGCCTGCCGTCTGGATCGGTTTCAACCTACTGCTCGGTATCGCCCTGGTTCCCCTCTGGTGGCGCCTGGGAGACCTGGCAGAGCGTTAGATCAAGCGCCGCGCAAGGGCCGCAAGTGCATGTTGCCGAGGCCCGCAATCAGCGGCAGGTCGAGCGCCGAGATCAAACCGGGCGCGGCCGCACAAACCGCGGGAATCGCCGCAATCGCGCGCATGCCGGTCGCCAGGCAACCGCCGGCGATCGGATCGTCGTCGCCCGCATTGCGAAAGGTGGTTTCCTGCTCGATGTTTGGGCTGCCCTCGATGATCACGCGGTAGGCGTCGTTGTCGGCCATCTTCGTGCGCGGCCAGTCGGGCGCCGCCGCATTGGTAATGCGATTGCAGTGTTCGACGATGATCCGCGGCTCGCCGCCGGCCCAGCCTCGGATTTCGAATCGAATCGCGGCGCAACAACCCGGCTCGATGGTGCCGTTGGCGTACTCGATACGCTCGGGCGCCGCCCATTTCTCCCAGATGGTGTCGATTTTCTCGAGTTCGACACCAATCGCATCGGCGATCATCGGTACCGTATGGCCCCAAGAAAAGATCAGCACCTTGGGATGCTCGAGCATCGCCTTGTGCTCCATTGGCTCGCCCAGCCCCATCGCCGCATAGTCGCCCTCGTAGTTGGCGTAATCCAAGATCTCTTGAATGCGTACGCTCTCGACCCGTCCGCACAGTCCGATCAGCGTGAGCGGAAACAAATCGTTGGCAAAGCCCGGGTCGATGCCGGTGGTAAAGCAACTCTTGCCGGTCTCCCGGCAAACGGCTTCGAGCGGCTCGATCATCGGCGGCGGGCAGGCTTTGGGATAGACGAACGGCGTCATCGAGGTCGAGACGACGTCCTTTCCGGCGCGCATCGCGATCGACATGTTTTCGATGTTTTCGGCCGCGAACTCCGCGGTTGGGCCGAAATACGCAACCGCATCGGCCTGCTTGGCGAGCGCCGCCGCAGCGTTCCGCGTCGCAGTTACGCCGATCGGCCCGATGCCGGCAATCTCACCGGCGTCCTTACCGTCTTTTTCCTCGGCATGGACGATGACGCCTGCCAGCTCGTACTCGGGATGGTCGACGATTTCGCGAATGACGAGTTTGCCGACCACGCCCGTGCCCCAAACGATTACCTTGTACGCCATGATGCTTTCCCCGTTTGCTGTTTCGATGATGGCCGCCACAACCGCCATCGCGCCGTCCGCCCGGGCCGGACCTTACGGCCGGCGCTCAGCGCATCAGCTCGCCGGCGTTCACCATCAACGTCTGACCGCTGATCGCGCGCGAGCGCTCCGAGCAAAAGAAGACGACGGCTTCGGCCACGTCCTCGTCGGCGGCCATGCGCCGGAGCGGAATCTTTTTGGTGAGGCCGGCAAGGATGTCTTCCTCGCTGGCGCCCGTCTGGCGGGCCTGGCCCTTGATGAATCCCTCGACCGGCGGGCCCCACATCCAACTGGGCACGACCATGTTCACGCGGATTCCGGCGGGGCCGAACTCCTGCGTCAGGTAATACATCGCCGAAAGCAGCGCGCCCTTGGAGGCCGCGTAACCGGCCTGGGGAATGGCGGGCAAGTACATCGACTGCGATCCGATCAAGACTACCGAACCGCCGCCGGTCTGCTTCATCTTGGCGATCGCCGCCCGCAGCACCTGCAGACTGCCGATGACATTCGTCTCAAAGGCCTTGCGCCAAGCGTCGAACTCGCAGTCGTAGAGTCCGCCGAAGACCTGATCGTAGGCGGCCACCTGCACGACGGCGTCGAGCGAGCCGAAACGTTCGACCGCGGTATCAACCAGGCGCTCGCAATCGGCTTCCTCGGTAATGTCCGTGCGCAGCCAGGCGACGCGGGCGCCCGCAGGGTCGAGTTCGCCAGCCAAGGTTTCGAGTTGCGACTCGGTGCGCGCGCCCAGCACCACGCGCCCGCCGTCGCGCATGCAGAGCCGTGCGATCTCGGATCCCAGGCCGCTGCCGACGCCCGTAATCAGAACCGTCTTGTCTTTCAGCATGATGACTTGCTCCTCGTCGCTCAGAATCGATTGATCGCCTTCAGCCGTGGCAGGATTGGCCCGAGGCTCTCGAACAAGCGGCGCTGTCGCGCTTGCAGCTCCGGGTACGGAGGTCCGAAGACCGGATTGCAAGAGCTCACCAACTCGCCGTAGCGCGCACTCAGGCGCTCGGGAAGCTGCTCGAGCGTCGCCGTGACGGCAAGCGTATCGAGCATTTCGTCGGGCACCAGGGCCGGCATCTCTTGCCACCGGCCTTCGCGCGAAAGGGCCACCAAACGCGTGCCCACTTCCTGCCAGCCATGGTGCTCGAGCACCCGCGTATAGGTGCGAGTGGCCGCGTAGTAAGAGACGTGTCGGCGAATCAAGCTGCGCGCCTCGGCCAGCTCTTCCTCACTCTCTCCGGTAATGATGAACGGATTAGCGACCAAATCGATGTCGTCGAGGCTGCGTCCGGCGCGCGCTGCGCCTTCGGCGACGGCGGGACGAATGACGTCGCGGACGTACTCCGGCGTGTTCAACGGATGCATGCGCAATCCCTGGCACAGCTCGCCGGCCAGGCGGCAATTAAAGGGATTTACCGCGGCGATGTAGATCGGCACGTCCTCGACCCCCTCGATTGGGCCGGGGTTGAAAAACGGCGTATTCAACGTGAAGCGGTAGTATTCTCCCTCGAAGGCGGGCGTCTCGCCGCGCGCAAAGTTCCGGAAGATGGCGCGAAGGCACTCGATGTACTCGCGCAGACGCGGCCCCGGGGCCGATGGCCAAGGCGTGGAGTAGCGGCGTTCGTTGTGCCCCTTGACCTGGGTACCGAGGCCGAGGACGAAACGTCCGCCGGAGAAGCGCTGGAGGTCCCAGGCCAGCTGCGCGGTGACGAAGGGGCTGCGGGGAAACGCGATCGCCACCCCGGTTCCTATACGCGGCCGGGTGGTGTGCTCGGCCAGCGTCATCGCCGGGAGAAACGGATCGTGGCCGGCTTCGGGGATGAGAAGCGTATCGAAACCCGCGCGCTCGAGCGCACGGCCGTGCTGCTTCAGGTCGGCGATCCTCGCCGGATCGGTCATGGTCGCGTCGATACGCATCTGCTGTGCGCCCGCAGAGGATCATTCTCAACGCGCTTTCGCAAGGCTCTCAGACGTGCGCAGCGGGTTGCTATGCCCGCCGCGCGAGTGCTACGAAGACTGTTGTGGAGCAACGACCGGCGCGGCCCAACGTCGCGCTCAACATTCTTTTAGTGCTGGCGAGTACGCTGTTCGTCCTGGTAGCGATCGAACTCGCAGCGCGCTTTTACCTCGAGCACATCGCCGACGAACCGCGGTTCTTGAGTTTCGCCTCGTACCGGCAGCTGCAAGAGCGCTACGGCAACAAAGCCGACACCGGCGCCAGCCTCAAGCAGCTCTACTCACCGCACCGCTATCTAGGCTACTACCCGACGCCCGATTATCGCTGGGGCGAGAACCGGCACAACGCGCTCGGTTTTCGTGGTGAAGAAATAGAGCTGCCCAAACCCGCCGGCCAGTTTCGCATCGTCTGCTTGGGAGGATCGACGACCTATACCTCGGATCTCGAGGATTACCGCCTGTCCTACCCCAGCGTACTCGAGCGCGAGCTGCGCGAGCGCGGGCATACCAACGTGCGCGTGATCAATGCCGGCGCCGCGGGCTGGACGAGTTGGGAATCCTTGATCAACTTCGAACTGCGCGTGCTCGATCTCGAGCCCGACCTGATCATCGTCTACCACGGCATCAACGACATCCACGCGCGCCTGGTCTGGCCGCCGCCGGCCTACCGCGGCGACAACTCCGGCCGCCGCGTCCCCAATCAGTCCGGGTTGTTCATGCCGAGTATTCTCGAATACAGCACCTTGGCGCGGGTTCTGATGATCCGCGCCGGCTGGATCCGATCGCATGCCGACCTGGCGCGCACGATCGATCGGGCACCGTCGACCTACTATGGCGATCTGTTCCGCCAGCAAGTCATCGATGGCAGCTATCCCGACGGGATTTTCCGAACCGTGCCGGCGACCAAGATGCTTGAGGTAAACGGGCCCACCTTCTATGAGCGCAACCTCACAAGCATCGTCGCACTGGCCGACCGATATCGTGTGCGAAGCGTTTTGGCCTCGTTCGCCTATTCGCCCGAGTTCAAAGAAGAACCGCGCGTGGCGAGCAAAGAGTACCGGGACGCCTTCGTCGAGATGAACGCGACCGTCGCGCGCGTGGCGGCGCGCAGCAGCGCCGAGTACTTCGATTTCGCAGGCGCTTTCCCGTCGAGTAAACGCTATTTTTCCGACGGACGTCACGTCAACGAAGAAGGCGTCCGGCTCAAGGCGAAGCTCTTCGCCGACTTTCTCGAAAGCGATCGATTGCTTGCCGGAGGCGGCCCCTGAGTCGCCGTCGCAGAGGAACGCAGCGGCGTATGGCGAGCGTCGCTCCCGACGACCGCCGGTCGCCGGCCCGGCCGGCGGCGCGCGGAGGGAAGTTCGACGGTCGCCGGCTGCTGTTCGTGCTGTCGACCGAACGCTCAGGCTCGACCTTGTTCAGCATGCTGCTCGGCGCCAACCGCCGCATCGTGGCGCCGCCGGAGCTGCACCTGCTGGCCTACCCCACGGTCGCGTGCTGGCGCGCAGAGTATCCCGCCGCCGTCGACAGTCTCCGTTGGTTGCTCGAGGCCTGCGGTACCGAACTCAGGCTGGCCGACTTCACGGCTCGCTTCGACCCGCAGGCACCCGAGGAGGTCTACTCCTGGGTGCTCGGTGACTTGCTGTCGCCAGACCGCATCTTGGTGGACAAGACCCCGAAGTACGCTCGCGATCCGGAAACCCTCGAGCGCCTCGAGCGCCTCGAGGCGCATTACCTGTGGCTGGTTCGGCACCCTCTCGGCGTGGCGGCCTCGCAGATCGAACTACGCGAAACTCGCCGGAGGAAGGCGCAAAGCGGCGTGCTCGCTCGCCTCAAGTACCCGCTGTTTCTAGCGCGATCGCGCCTCAGCGCTCGTGCGCAAGCGCGTGAAGAAGTCGCCTACTGGGGACGCGTCAACCAGCACATCGAACGCTTTCTGTCCCGCGTGGATCCGCTGCGCCAGCGTCGCGTGAATTTCGAACCGCTGGTGCGCAACCCGCGGCCCATACTCGAGGAACTGTGCGCCTGGCTGGGCATTGCCTTCGAAGAGGCAATGCTCGAGCCGGGAGCCAACGTACCAAGCGGCATGAACCCGCTAGTCGGCGACCCAAAAATCCGGCAGCGCCGCAGCGTCGATCCAGACGTTGCCGACGCCTGGCGCCGACACCATTCACCGCGCCTGCTCGACCGAGCTACCCGCGACCTCATGCACCGCTGGGATGTTGTTGACAGGGATAAGCACCTTTTCTAAGTCCTCGAAAAGAAAGGCGATAGCGAGCC
>CAZJCO010000203.1:0-5566 GCA_964544375.1 uncultured Myxococcales bacterium | reverse complement strand
GCAGTCGTGTCTTCCGGCGCCCGCTCCAGCGACCAACCCACACCCCAGGCCGATGCGATCCCGATCCATGGCCGAAGCCGCTCGCTGGCGATCACACTCCCGCCTCTCGCAGCCGTGGTCTTTGTGGCCGAGCAATAGGCACCCAACAGAACGCAATACGCACTGAACCGTTGGCTCTGCCCTCATACCGTCGCCGGGATATCTCCATGCTTGCGTGAGGCTTTTCCTGTCAATCTGCCAAGAATCGTCTCGATATCCTGCACAAGACTGAACAGCATCGGCACAAGAAAAAGTGTGAAAATCGTCGAGAGCAGCATCCCCCCGATCACCACACTGCCCAAGCCGCGATACAGCTCTGAACCCGAGCCGGGCATGATGACCAAAGGCAGCATCCCCAGCACACTGGTCAGCGTGCTCATCATGATCGGGCGAACACGCGTCCGCACACTCAGAGCGATCGCTTCCCGCGCAGGCATTGTCTCCTTTAGAACCACCTCTGCGTTGCTTCCTTCACCTCGGCCCTGCATGAAGTTGATCGCCTGATGCACAATCAAAATCGCATTATTCACCACCACCCCGATGAGCAGCACAATCCCCAGCATCGTCAGAATGTCCAGGTTTTGCACGGGCATGAGCCGATTGGCCACACTCTCCTGATGCACAATCCAGAGCCCAAGAAAACCGCCCAGCGTTGCGGGTGGCACCGCAAACATAATCACCATCGGCATCAGAAAACTCTGAAACAAGACGCACATCAACAGGTACACCACAAGCAGTGCAAGAAAGAGCGAACTGCCAAGCAAGCCGGGAAGTGTTCCATCACCAAGCAGTGTCTCGCGCACCGCTTTGAGTTTGCTCGCTGAGCCCGTAAAACCTGTTTTGACACCCGGCGCAATCTTCCCTGCCTGTCGTTGTTCCTTGACGACCTGATTCACCGCTCCCATGGCGTTTTCAAGCGGCATGCCGCGCGGCGCAGTAAGTTCGATCGAAACCGCACGCTGCCGATCAACCCGGTTAATCTGCACCGGACTTTGCACGCGGCGAATCTGCGCAAGACTCGAGAGCTGCAACACATGCCCGCTTGGTGTGGCGATTGGCATATCTCCAATCCCCGCAAGCGACTTGCGATCAACCCCGCCCGCATCGATCAGTTTCAGATCTATCGACTCGCCTCCGATACGATATTCGCCGATGATCGCACCATCACCCGCAGCCTGTACCGCTGCGCCAAGCTCGGCAGGGACCATCCCCACATCGGCAAGCCGACTGCGGTCTGGTACAATCTGCAACTCTGGCCCGGGGAGATTGAAGTTGCTCGGGTTGGGCTGCACATTGCCATACCCATAGGCCTGTGCAAGATTTTGATAGGCTGCATCAGCAGCCTTTGTCACTTCACGAAGGTCGTCGCCCATCAGATTGACCGTCACAGACGAGCTGCTCTGCCCACCGATACGAAAGAGAGGCACCTGCCGTGCAAACGCAAGCACACCGGGCAACACATCGCTCCGAGTCGCGTGCGCAAAGAGCGGCTCAAGATCGGCGACACGACGACTCGACGCTGCGATCCCGCCATGAAACATCGTCGCTCCAAACCCGACAAAAAAGTAGTTCTCAAGTGCAGGAGGCGTAATCCGTGGTGCATCAGGCCCCTGCGGCCCGAAGGGATTGAGCACAACCTTGGGCAGATTCTCTCTTGCCTTGCGCCCCTCCTCGCTGGCAGGATCAAGTTCACCCGCTTCCCAGTAGGGCTTCATCGTCGCTTCGACACGCTGGGCAATCTGCTCTTGCTCCTCTATGTTAATTCCGGGTGGTGGAATAACAAGTCCAAATATAAGATTGCGATTGCCCCGAGGGAAAAAAAACAAGCACGAGGCAAGAGAGGCGAGAGAGACACGCGCGCGCTACGTCCCTGCGCGGGGCTGCGCTCCGCCGCCGAGGGGCGGTTTGGCGAAGCGGAGCGGCTGCTGGCTGCGGCGCTGGAACATGCGATCATTACATTGGGTGAGAAGCATTCCCAGACGCTCGATGCCATGAACAACCTGGCTTTGCTGTACACCGACACCGGGAAACTGGGGAAGGCAGAGACGCTGCTGGTCACCGCCGTTGACACGAGCACCGAACTGCTCGGTCCGGACAGCGAGGAGACACTCGACTACTTGCACAACCTCGGCCTGCTCTACACCAAGCAAAACCGCTTCGAAGAGGCGGAGGCCATCCAGGTTCGGCTGCTGGCATCGCAAACCGCTTCCTTGGGGGCGGAGCACCCGCGCGTTTTGGCCACGAGCAGCAATCTGGCGATGCTTTACTTCAAGCAAGACCGGTTCGCGGAGGCTCGTGACCTCCTCGGCCCCGCAGTCGCGATTTACAAGAAAACGGTCGGTGAGTCCGACCCCAACACGCTGATCGCGATGAACAACTTGGCCCGCACGTTGTCGGCGCTTGGCGCGACGCAAGATGCGCTTGAGTTGTTCCAAAACGTGGTGGACGCCGCCGGCGAGATTCTCCCGGAGCAACACTGGCTCTTGGCGGTGTTTCGCGGATATTACGGCGAGTGCCTGCTGACCAAGCCGGACCTTCCCGCCGCCGAGACCATGCTGCTTTCAGCCCACAAAGCGCTTGCCGCTTCACTGGGCGCCGATCACGAACGGACCGTGCGCGTGGCCGATCACTTGGCCCAACTGTATGAGCAATGGAACAAGCCCGAACAGGCGTCGCAGTGGCGAGATCGTGGCAAATCGCCCGACGAGTAGGGCGGTGGCGTCGAGCATGGTTCCGACCTCTCGGTCGTGGAATCGGTCCAACCGCGGACGGGGAATGTCGCGGCGCTTGCCCCCATCTGCTTCAGAGCATGCCTCCAGCCTGCGATTAGCGCCCCCGACGCCATTATGCAAAGGCAACGTTTATCAGGCCGAATAGACGGTAATGATGAGCACGCCCGCCAAGGCAACGATTGCTGCGACAGCCTTTCGCCTGGTGAAGGGCTCCTTGAGAATCAGCGTGGCAAAAACGAGCGCCAGAATGGTCGAGGTCTGATTCAACACCGCTGCGACCCCTGCCTGCCCGTACTTGAACCCCGCGACCCAGAAGATCATCGCGAGGTAGGTACCCAAAACCGATGCCGGTATACAGAACCTCCAAACGCGCGTCGGCCGAAAGACCGCAAAGTACCGCGCGCGATCCGGTCGGACCGCCATCCAAACGATCAGGAGCAACGAACCGCCCGCCAGGCGAAGCGTGGAGGCCAGGATCAGTGGAAAACCCTCCAAGATGGGTTTGGCGACGACGATGCCGACAGCCATGAGCATGATGGCCGTCACGCCGAGCAACATGCCCCAAAGCACCTGCCCGCGGGTCCGACCGACGGGCGGCTTGTGCCCGGAGCACAGAAGTACCGCAAGCAGAATCAGGGCGGCGCCGACGTACTGATGCACGGTGATCCGTTCGCCCAAGAAGAACCACGCCACCACAACGACCGACGGCGCATAGGCGCACTCGGCAATGGTAAGCAGGCCGACGCCGAGCAGATTCAAACTATGAAACAAGAGGGTGTCCGCGACAGCGATGCCGACGATGCCGCTCAAAACGAGGATGCAGAGATCGCCCCGCGGAGCCGTCCAGACCACGGCCAAATCCTCCCCGGCAAACGCGAGCGTCGCCATCAACAGCACCAACCCGACCGTGTTCTTGAAGGCGTTCAGGGCAAGCGGATGCAAGGTTTCTCCGCTGCGCTTGAACAGGATTAAGGCCAGCGACCAAGTGATCGCCGCGGCCAGCGCTGAAAGTTTTCCGACCCAGGCATCCGACATGAAGCCCAATATAGCCACCGGGCCGGTAAGCGATACCAATTCAGGGTAGACGGGCGTTGTGCCGATGGCCCGGAGGATTAATCGACGCCCTATCGAACCCAAGACATGCGTCACGCCGCCCTGTGGCTGATCGGACCGGACAGACCGGGCCGCTGAAACTCGGCTCCAAGTTCGTGGCCGACCGCCACGGCAACGTCGACAGGAACATCGCGGACACATTTGGCGAGAAATGCATCGTGTTCATGAGCATTTCCGCATTGCCCCGCCGACATCGCAGATGGACAAGGACAGCGTCTCAAGAAATCGACGGGTTGCGCGGTGGTCTTTCCCGCGATGAGCCAGCCAATCGTTCCAGAGAGTTTTCAAGAAGAGTTGCACGGGTTTGACGTACTCACGGAGGAATCAAAGGGTTGGCTTGCCGAGTTTACCCGACGGCGCTCCGATGATGGGCTGCCGTTTGCTGGTCACACCGGCAAACGAGCGGCCAAGTCCGGTCCGCTTGGCGAGATTCAAGTAGGCCAGAAGGTTGTCGTGGTGCTCGCCCACGCATTCGATCGAATGGCGTTTGCCGGCGCATTGACCATGCTCGCTCGAACGCCAAGCGACGTGATGACGACCGGCGGATCAAGCCGACCGTTCGAGTGATTGCGTGAATGGATCACTATCCGTAGGCCTTCCTCGTACGCGGGAGAGGGGATTCTCGCCAGCGCGCCTGTGAAATTGAAACAGCGTTCACGGAGCCTGCGCGAGCAAGGTCTTGGTCCGTCCAATCGCTTGGGACGCCAACCAAGATTAACCGGCCGTGCGTGTTTCCAAAAAACCTAGGTGAAATGGTTTCATAGACATGGAGATTCTGCTAGACTACCCCAATGCGTGTAGTGCTTTTGCGAAAAGAGAATTTGTGGCACCGCAAGGCTAATGGCCGATCGGTCTGATGTCTGGATCACTTTCTACGGTGCTTGTGCTGTTCTGCAAATGCTGGTGTACGCAGTGTACGCGTCACCATTAGCGCGGATTTGATGGGAATTCCAACTGCGCCGAGCGCTGCGTAGCGCCTCGGTATGATTGGAGCCAAAGGAGCGCCATGTCATGAGAGCGATTCACAAGAGAGGCCTTGGGATTTGTGCGTTGGGCACGTTGCTGCTGACCGTTCCGACACAAGGATCGGATCAAGCGAAGCGGATGGGTAAGGCGACGGATCAAATCCCGATCCGCCTTGGGCTCGACCGGTCACCGGCGGATCAGGTCGGTTCTCGTCTTTCCGGCCGGGTTGAGGCGTTACCGGCCGGTGAAACGGAGTTCGGGCCGGTGGATTCTGAAATCTACCGGTCGCTGCAACAGGGTCGCGTGAGCGTGCTGGTCTACATGGATCCGGCGCTGGCACGCACGTCAGCCGAACGGACGTCCGTTCGGGAGTTTTCCACGCTGAACAACGGCTACGTCAAGTATGAATACGGCTCGGCGATGCCCAACGTGCTCAACCTGCGCAACATCCCTCAAGCCAAGCTGGATGCGCTCCGGCGCCTTCCCGGCGTAGTTAGGGTCGAGCAGGACACGTACCACCGCAACTTGGTCAAGCTCGACGATGCTACTGAGGTGGTGCGCGCGTTGCAGAGCCAGATCACCGGCGCCGGCTTAAGCGCCGACGGGACCGGCGTTCGCGTTTGTGTGTGCGATACCGGTATCGACATGGACCACATCATGTACGCCAGTCGGATCGACACCGA
Source organism: uncultured Myxococcales bacterium (assembly GCA_964544375.1). Taxonomy (GTDB): domain Bacteria; phylum Desulfobacterota; class Binatia; order UBA1149; family SPBQ01; genus CAZQYE01. The sequence continues at coordinate 33 of CAZJCO010000203.1, read as the reverse complement.
CGACAGCTTCGACTTTGTCAATAACGCAACGGC
>CAZJCO010000202.1:0-5630 GCA_964544375.1 uncultured Myxococcales bacterium | reverse complement strand
TCGGGCGCTGCGCTGTGCGCGCCCCCCAGCCCGCGCCAAACGCCCACCATCCACACGGGCGTGCTTCCGTGCGGGACGCCGCCGCCGTCGTCGTTGCCCGCCAGCGGCAGCCTGCCGCAGACCCACGGCTCCTCGGTCGACAGCACCGTCATCCCCGCCGCCGACAGGAACGGCGAAATCGCCAAGCGCGCCACCTCGCTATGTTGCACGGCGGGCAATTGGGCGGCAGCCGCTTCAATACCGGCGTGTTCGTGAGCCTGGGCTGCGGGCGTAGCGATGCGGTATACCAACAAAGCAGTCGCCACGCCGCGCTGACCGGCGCCGACCTGCACCGCCACGTGCGCGGTGTCGCGCCCGCGTTTGCTGACTTCGGCACGCGCGGCGGTATCGTCGCCGCGTACCGCTTCAAGGTAAGAAATCGCCAGGTGCACGGGACGCCACTCGCAGCCTTGAGCCAAACGCTCGCTCGAGGCGACGGCCAGGCCGGCGGCCGCCATTGCCAGCGTCGCGATCGCACCGCCATGCAGGTTGCCTCCACTGTTGCTCAGACCGCCGCGGTAGGGCAGCTCGAGCGTCGCCCGGCCGGCATCGGCCCAGGGCCGGGCGACGCCGATGCGGCGCAGCAACGGGCTGCGTTCGATCCGTGCTAGCTCTTCCTGAATGACTCTACGTGGCACCACCAGTCGCGATTGTGTGTTCCAACGAAGCGTTCCAGTCAACCCGCACGGGCGGCATCGTCCAAACGCCGCCCTGGTGACGCTCGGCTTACAATTCGAATCGGGTTAGAAAACTCCCACCATGGCGCTCGAGGTCTATGCCACCACCGACCAGAACATGGGGCTTCGCGAAGTCGCCCGGCATGCCCGCTGCGTCGAGGCGCTCGGTTACGACGGCCTGTTGGTGCCCGACGGCGTGCACGACGGGCTGCTCGTTGCTCAAGCCGCGCTGCAGGCAAGCGAGCGCCTGCGTGTGGTGACTGCCGTCGTCGTCGCTTTTGCGCGCAGTCCGATGGTCGTCGCCCAGGCCGCCTGGGATCTACAGGCCAGTTCGGGCGGTCGTTTCGAGCTCGGCCTCGGCACGCAGGTACGCGGCAACATCGTCGGACGCTACAGCGGCACTTGGCGCCCACCGGTTGCGCGCATGAAGGAATACGTCGAATCGCTTCGTAGCATCTGGCACGCATTTCAAGAAGGCGGCGAACTCGACTACACCGGCGAGCACTACCGATTCACGCGACTTCAGCCCTTCTTCAACCCCGGCCCGATAGAGCATCCGAACATTCCCGTGCTGCTCGGGGGTGTCGGGCCGAAGATGACGCGGTTGGCCGGCAGCATCGCCGACGGTCTGGTGACGCACCCGACGAACAGCTCGCCGCGATTTCTCGACGAAGTCGCGCTACCGCTGCTGTCGCTAGGCGCCGGCGGCACGAGGCCCTATCCGCCCGGCGTGATTGCCGCACCGCTGGTAGCCATGGGAGCAAACGACCAGCAAGTCGCCGGCGAGCGCGAACGACTGCGTGGTCTACTCGCGTTTCTCTACTCGACGCCGGCCTACTGGCCGACACTCGAGCTCTGCGGCATGGCCGAGCTCGGCCGTCGCCTGCGCCGTCTCACCCGCGAGAGAGCCTGGCAGGACATGACGGCGCAGATCCCCGATGCCTTGCTCGACGAGGTTCTTCCGTCGGCGGTCTACGAAGAGATCGGCGCGCTGCTACGCGACCGCTACGCGCATCGCGCGCGCGGCGTGACCCTACCCCTGCCGCCTTTGCAGGAGCAGGATCGCGTTCCCTCGATTCTTGCCGCGATTCGCGAGTAACGTGCCGAACCGAATCCGGCCTTACGGCTCGAGAAAGATCACGCGGCGCTCGGGCGCCGGCTTGCGGCGGATCAAAGTGCCCGTCACCGAACAGCTGCGCGCCGTGCCCGACTTGTTCACGCACCGCAGCTCCTGACCACCGCGCACGACATAACCAGGCCGGAAACTGGTACAGCTGTACTGGCGGAAGTAGCTCAGACGCGTGTTGGAATCGCCGAGCGTAACCTGGACCGCCGGACTGTCGGTACACAGTTGCTTGACGAGCAATTGGCCGCGCGCTGGAACCTTGATCAGCGTCGAGCGGCTTCCCGCCGAAGGCGTCACACTGTAGCTCACCAGTTTGCCTGAACTCGATGCCGACGGATCCTGCCCACTGGCGGACACCGTGACGGCAAAAGCCAGAGAAACGGTCGCGATCAGGGCAACCGCGGGGAATTGTGATTTGAGGATACTAGTCATACAGGAATTCCTCACTTGCCGGCCGGCCCTGCTTGCTGCGGGCGAGTCCGGCGGCTGCTTCGAGACGGCTCCAAGCACCGTCCCAACGGGCCCTAGCTAGACGCGAAAGCAGCATTGTGTCCAGGTAGGCGGTGCGCAATCGCCCCCCGACCGGGGGACGCGCAGGAGCGGGCGCCGCGCCACTAGCGGCTTCGCCCGGAGCGCTGCCGCGGCCGTCGAAACGGGCGCAGGTGGGGGTTTCCGGTCCGGGCCCGCAGGTCCGGTTTTCGCGACGAACTACGCTGGGGTTTCGGGCTCGCGCAAGGTAACCGGAATCGGCCGACCGACCGAGCGCAGGTGGAGATCGCGCTGCGGAAAAGCGATCTCGATTCCCGCTTTTCGAAACGCAGCGTCAATCTGCATGCGTAGGTCATGACGCGCGTGCCAGTAGTACTCGAACTTGGCGATGTAGGCGCGCAGTTCGAACTCGAGTGAGTTGTCGCCGAAGTTGTCGAAGATGACGGTCGGCTCGGGATCTTCGACAACGTAAGAACTGTCCCGCGCTATCTCGAGCAACAGTTTCTCGGCAAGCCGAGTGTCGGAACCGTAGGCGATCCCGACCGGTACGACGATGCGCAGCAACTGATCCGAGAGCGTCCAGTTGACCAATTGCCCGGTGATGAATTCCTTGTTCGGAACGATCAACTCTTTTCGATCCCAATCGACGATCGTCGTCGCACGAATCCGGATGCGCGATACCGTGCCGTTGACGTCGCCGAGCGTCACCGTATCGCCTAATCGGATGGGCCGTTCGAGTAGAATGATCAAACCCGAAACGAAGTTGGCGAAAATCTCCTGCAGACCGAAACCGAGTCCGACGGTCATCGCGGCCACTAGCCACTGCACCTGAGCCCAACGAACGCCAACTGCGGCAAAAGCCATGACGACGCCGATCACGCTGATCACGTATCGCGATACGGATGTCAGGGCGTATCGGATGCCGGCTCCGAGCGGCAATCGCTGCAAGATGGTGAACTCGAGAAAACCGGGAAGGTTGCGTCCGGCGACCACGGTCATGACGACGATCACCAACGCTTCGAGCAGATCGGACAGTGTGATTGGAACGCTGCGGGTGACCGTCTGATAGGAGATCGAGCCGTTCGAGGTTACCTGCTCACCAATCGAGCGGGTGACCGTCCAGAGTTCGACCCGGTCGAAAATCCGCAGCGCGGGAAGGACGTCGCTCCAGATCATCCAAAGCGAGGCAGCACCGGCCAACACGACAAAGCTGCGAATCAGCCGCCGTGTCTGAGCGTTGACGGCCGACAAATCGATTTGATCTTCGTCGACCGGCGCCGCGTCGGAACCGCTCTGCCCTTCCTGCGCAATCGCGGCTTCACGCGCTTCCTCGGCCTGGCGAATCGCGAGCTGTCGGCGAGCAGCGATCATCCAGCGGATCGCCAACGTATCGGCGACCAACAGCGCCAGACCGGTCCAGGCGGTCGCCTCGAGCTTGCGCGCCAGGTGCAGCGCGGCAAACTCGTAGCCGGCCGCGGCAAAAACCGCCAGCAGCAGAGGCGGCACGACGACGATCGCGGGTAGCGCCGCTCGTAGGCGCAGGAACCATTGCGAGCGGCTGCGCAGTCCGAGGCCCTCGAGAACGCCGTTCTCCGGCCGTGCCAAACGGCGGCCGAAGGTTGCAACCACGCCGAGAGCGACAAGCAAAGCGATCCTTCCGAGGCCATGCTTCCACGCCTCGTTGCTCTGCGCGTCGAGCGTGTAGACGAGGAACATGGCCGGCAGCGCCAGCACCGCAAGCGAAACCGTGGTGCGTCGCACGGCGCTCGTCGCGCGCTCGGACCAGCCGAAGTAGACTTGACCCGGACCGTTCTTACGACAGATCTGACGCAGGATGCTCAGGCCCAAGTAACTCAGCCCGGTGCGCGCTAGCCCGATCGCGACCGCACCCGCGTAGCTCCCGGCGCCTCCCTCGGCGGCGACGAGCAGCCAGGCAACGAGCAACAGCAGCAAGGGCCAGGGCGCGGCGATCAGCACCGCCGCGGTAAGCGAGGCGCAGGTCGAAAGCACCGAGCGTCTGCCGCGATCGCGGTCCCTCTGGCAGCGCGTTTCGAGCCAGTCGCGCAAACGCCTGCGGTAGGCAAGCACACAAAGCCACGCAAGCACGACGACCGCGACTCCCGCGGGCCGAACCAGCAACGCCAAGCCGGCCGCTGCACCCAACTCGCGCAGGTTGACCGGTGCAGTGAGCCATCGCAGCGCCGGCCAGGCGTCACGCACGGTGGCCAAACCGAGAACCGACCCGCTGCGGATCCACAACACGTGCTCATCGATGAAGGTCGCGTAGCGCTGCGCTTTGTCGATCAGCTCGCGTTCGCTCGCATCGAGATCGACCAGCGTAACGAAGTAGGTATCGTAGTCGGCGATCAACTGGCCGAGGTATTCACGTTTGGCCTCGAGCAACTCGCGCGTCGACGCCAACAGTCGCTTGCTGTCCTCGGGCGTCACCGGCGCCGGCTGTGCTTGCAGTAGCAAGCTACGGGCGAGCGCCTCGATATCGCGCAGGGCTCCACGCTGCTCTTCGAGTTCGAGGAGCCGAAGCTGCGCCTTACCGATCTCGCCCTGGCGCAGACGGATGCGGCGTAGCCGCTCGCGTATATCGGGTAGTTCGGCACGCTGTTTGCGCAACAGGAGCCCGATCGCTTCGGTGAATCCGACCGCCTCGGTACGCTGGCGCGCGCCTTCGAAGCGCTCACTCAGCCGAGCCGCCGAGGCCGCGACTTCCGAAAGTTCGCCTTTGGCGGCCTTAATGCGTTCGGCCAAGCCGTCGGGACCGCTACGCATCGTCGCCAATTCAGCGTTTTCTGCGGCGAGGCGTTCGAGCAGAGGGTGTTTGCCCTCGAGCTGTTTGGTGGCGCTGATTGCTTCGCGCGTGCTGCGCTCGGCTTCGATCCGCCGCTGCTCGTTGGCAGCGTCGCGAATCGCGCCCACGCGGCGCTCGAGCACGGAAACCCCATGCGCCGCTTTGTCCAGACGTGCAGCGAGCAAGTCGCGGCGCGCGTCGTAGCTGTAGATCTCGGCGCCTAGACTTTCGACTTCGGCTTCGAGCGCCTGACGGTGGGCTCGCGCATAGGTCCACTCGGCCAGTGCCGGCTCGCCGCTCGGCGCCGGACCCTGATCGGCGGACAGTTGCGGCCAAGGGCGAATTGCCTCCGCCCAACGGCGCGGCACCTCCCCCCCGCTCACGGCCACCTCGGCCGTCGCTTGCTCAAACACATCCCACGCCGCGTCAAGCCGGTGCCGACCCTCTTCGGGCGTGTCGGGCCCTGAGTCGGGGCTCCTCTCCGCGTTGGGCTTCC
>CAZJCO010000201.1:0-5633 GCA_964544375.1 uncultured Myxococcales bacterium | reverse complement strand
GACGATTTCGATACCGGCCGCGGCCGCGGCGCGCACCAGTCGATATCCGGGGTCGGACAGCGCCGGCGTGCCGGCGTCGCTGACCAGCGCGATCGACTCGCCTCGCAGCAAGCGGCGGACCAGGCGCGGCGCCAGCGTTCGTTCGTTTTCCTCGCGGTAGCTCAACAAACGGGCTCCCGCAGCGCCTCGGTCGAGCAGGCGGCGCGTCACCCGCGTGTCTTCCGCAGCAATCGCGTCGACTTCGGCCAGCACCGCGGCGGCGCGCGGTGAAAGGTCACCAAGATTGCCAAGCGGTGTGGCGACGACGTAGAGACGGCCGGGGGCTGGGCTTTCCATCGACGAGCAGGCTCAGAGGCCCCAGTCACGCGGGTAACGAAAGTCGGCGTCGATCGTTCGTTCGGACACCTTGGCGATCACCGGCAGGCGGCGTTTGAACTGCGAGCGCTGTACCATCGAGCGTATCCGGACAACGAAGTCCGGCGCAAAACCCATCGCGTAAAGACTTTCGTCGGAAGCCCGCCGATCGATCATGTGAAACAACAGCGCGTCGACTTCGCGATAACCGAATCCGAGTTCGTTCTCGTCGGTCTGTCCGGCCCAAAGATCGGCCGAGGGTGCCTTTGAAACCACCTCGGAGGGAAGCTCCAGATACTCCGACAGCCCCCACACCTGCGTCTTGTAGAGGTCTCCGATGGGGTTGACCGCGGAGGCCATGTCGCCCCACAGCGTGCCGTAGCCGAGAAGCAACTCCGTCTTGTTCGACGTTCCGAGCACTAGTGCTTGCTGCTCGGCCGAGTGATCGTAGAGAATCGTCATGCGTTCGCGCGCCATTTTGTTTCCACGACGCAAGCTGGAAGCGCCGGCGAAGTCGGCAAAGTACGCGTCGATTTGCTCGCTGATGTCTACCTTGAGCGTGCGAATGCCGATCGCTTCGGCGACCGTACTGGCGTCGGCCAGGCTCTCGGGACTCGAGGTACGATACGGCATCATGATGCCGAGTACCTTGTCCGCACCGAGCGCGCGAGCCGCCAGCGCGGCCGAAAGCGACGAATCGACGCCGCCGGAAAGGCCGACGACGACTCGCTCGACTCCAACCTTGGTCACTTCCTCGTGAATGAAGCGGACGACGATGCGGTCGACGAGTTGGTAATTCGTCTTGGGGAAGGGCGGCGCTGAACTCTCGCTCGTCATTCCTCGCCTTTGCTGCGTTTGTCGCCCTTCTTGGGATCTTCGGCCAGAGCCGAGCCGGGGTCGACCTCGCGGCGTCCGCGCTCGCCCGGGGATCCACGGTACCTCGGCGGCGGCGAAGTATCTCCGGGACCTTCGTCCCTGGCCGTGCGGCGGCGATCCCCCTCGCTGCGGCGGGGATTGGCATCGCGTCCGCGCTCGCGCTCGTCCCAGCCGGAACGGCCGCGATCACGCCCTCGCTCGTCCCGACCGGAGCGGCCGCGATCACGCCCTCGCTCGTCCCGACCGGAGCGGCCGCGATCACGCCCTCGCTCATCCCAACTGGAACGGCTTCGCTCGCGCCCGTAATCGCGCCGGCCACGGTCTTCCCAAGAACCACGCGCACGCTCGCCACCTTCGCGCTTTTCGCGAGGCCGCCCGCGCAGTCGCATCAGTTCGTTGATCGTCAGATCGAGGTCTTCGTCACGCAGCACCGGATACTGAATGCGACGCGCGCGAATCGCGTCGTCGGGAAGCACAGCAGAAATGAAGTCTTCGTCGTAATAAGCCGCCTTCGCCAGGGTCTCGCCACTGGGACCGATGATTTCCGAGCCGCCCCAAAAGGTCTGTCCGTCCTCAACACCGACCCGGTTGGCATAGACTACGAAGACCCCGGTATTACGCGCCATCGTCCGGTTGTAGAGTTCCCAGTGGCGACCGTTGGCGTCGATTTCTCCCTCGCCGAGCACGCCGCGCGCGGGGCTCGAAGAAGGAACGAAGATCGTCGCTGCGCCGTCGAGCGCGGCGATCGTCATTGCGCTCGGGTGCAGCATGTCCTCACAGATCAACGCGGCGACGCGGCCGAATCGTGTCGAAAGCGCGGCGACGCGATGACCGCGCGCGAAGTAACGCTGTTCGTCGAACATGCCGTACGTCGGCAAGTAAACCTTGCGGTGACTCGCGACCAGACGGCCGGCTTCGAACAGAACTGCCGCGTTGTAAAAATGGTGCTCGTCGGTTTCCTCGACCAGGCCAACGAGGATCGTCACGTCGCGAGAAAGCCGCGCCAGTTCTTCGAACACCGGCCCTGAACGCGTCGCGGCGACTTCAGGCACGGTATCCTTGAGGCGGTAGCCGGTCAGGCTCAGTTCGGGAAAGACGAGAATGTCCACGCCGGCCTCGGCCGCCCGTTCGACCGCCCGGCGATGATGCAGCAAATTCGCCTCGACATCGCCGAGCGCCGGTGCAATCTGCGCCACCCCGACCCGCGGACCTTTGGCCGGCCGTCTCTTGATCTCGTCGCTGCTCACCCTTTCAGATCCTCGCCGACATTGTAGGCACGACGCAGGCGCGATGCCCAACGGCCATCCCACTCGAAGGATTGCGTGAAATCTGCCCGCCGGCCAAAATGCGCTCCATGCCACGCGTCAAACTGTGCGTCAAAGAAGACAAAGGGAAAGTCGGCCTGACCGAGTTCGATTATCCGGATCCGGGGCCGGGACAGGCGCTCGTTCGCACGACGCTGACCACGATCTGCGGCTCGGACATCCACATCGTCGACGACATCGACGAGGTCATGGCCGGCACGCCGATGGGTCACGAAGCGGTCGGCCTCGTCGAGGCCGTCGGCGAGGGGGTCGAGCGCTTCAAGCCGGGCGACCGGGTGGTCGCCTGCTGCCTGTCGAGCTGCGGCGGCTGCGAACGTTGCGGCGACGGCAACCCCCAGCTTTGTTCGACCTACGGCGCACCGATGAACCTGCTTTTCGGCGCCCAAGGCGAGGCCTTCCTGGTCAACGCCGCCGACCATTCGATGACCCTCATTCCCGACGGTGTCGACGACCGCGGTGCCCTCTTCGCTGCCGACATTCTCTCGACCGGACTCGGCGCGATCGAGCGGGCCGATGTTGGCGAAGGTACCTCGGTAGCAATTTTTGCGCAGGGGCCGGTCGGCCTGTGCGCGACGATGTCCGCCAAGTTTCGCGGCGCCGGACCGATCATCGCCGTCGAGTCGATCCCCGAGCGCGTCGAAATGGCCAAACGGCTGGGGGCTGACGAAGTGGTCGCGCCCGATACCGCCTACGACGACATCATGAAGCTCACCGGAGCCGCCGGGGTCGACGTCGCCGTCGAAGCGCTCGGTAAACAGGTCACCTTCGAAAACTGTTGCCGTGTGTCACGCCTCGGCGGTACGGTTTCTTCGGTCGGTGTCTACGGAGGTCTCGAGACGCTCACCATGCCGCTCGACCCTGGGTTCATTCAGCGGCGGATCATTACCACGCTGTGTCCGGCGGGACGAGAGCGGCTCGACTACCTGCTCGAACTCATCGGTTCGGGCAAGCTCGACCCGCGGCCGCTACTCACGCACGACCGTGCGCTCGACGAAATGGTGGATACCTATGACGTATTCCGCCGGCACGCCGACGGCGTGATCAAGATTGCCGTGACTCTCTGAGAGCGCGTTCGATCGTTGCAGCGAAGGTCTCGAGGGTAAACGGCTTACCCATGATGCAGTAGACGTCGAGCGCCTCGCAGGCTTCGGCCAAGGCCGCGTCCTCGAAGGCCGTAATGATGATCGCGATGAGATCTCGGTGCCCGCACTCACGCAGATTTTCGAGAACTTCGAGGCCGGTCATCGAGGGAAGGCTCACGTCGAGAACCGCCAAAGACACATGGTTTTCCGCAAAGTACGCAAGCGCCTCCTCGCCCGATTCGACCGCCTCGACGCCGTAGCCGTCGTTACGCAGCCGCGTGAGCAGAGACCAACGTACCAGCGGCTCGTCTTCGACAATCAGGATATGCGCGTCCGCGTTTGCGCTCACGTTGGTTCCTCGGCATCGGCCGGTCCGCGCGCTTGCAAGTCGACCGTAAAGACCGTTCCGTCGCCTTCCTTGCTCTCGAAGCGCACCGTCCCGCCCTGACGTTCGATGATGCTCTTGACGACGTGCAGTCCGAGACCGGTTCCCTGCCTCTTGGTCGTGAAGAAGGGCGTGAACAGCTTGTTCCGGACGTCCTGCGGAATCCCCCGGCCGGTATCGGCAAAGGTGACCCGAACGAGCTCCTCATCGGCTAGCCAGCGGGTACGAATCGTCAGTGTTCCCTTCCCATCGATCGCCTGCAAGGCATTCAAGACGATGTTGAGAAACGCCTGCGTGGTCAACTGGGGGTCGAGATACACGTCGCCGCGAGGTTCGTCGCTCTCGATTCGAATCTCCACTCCCTGCCGCCGCGCCTGCTGACCGACAAGGAAGCAGGTATTTTCGAGTAGTTCTTTGAGGCTGGTCCATTCTTTGTGCGGCGCCGCCGGACGCGCGAAGCTCAATAGCCGGTTGGTCGTGCGTCCGATACGATCAACCTCGTCGATGATCTGTTGCAACACGCCCTTGTGAATTGAGTCCTCCAACTCCGGAATCACCAGCTCGAGCGCACCGCGAATCCCGGCTAACGGGTTTCGGATCTCGTGCGCGATGGTCGATGCAAGTTGGCCCACAGCCGCAAGCTTCTCCGTTTGCACCATGCTGTCTTGCGTATCTCTCAACTTTCGCATCGCGAGAACCAGCTGTTGGTTGACGGCTTCGAGTTCTCGCTGCGCGTTGCGCAGCGACTTCGTCCGATCCTCGACACGGGCTTCCAGCCGGCGGTTCCACTGTTCGATTTCTTCGCGCGACGCCTTCAAGCGCCTCACCATCAGGTTGAATGCGGACGCCAGTTCGCCGACTTCGTCGCGCGTCGTAACCGGAACCTGCAGATCGAGATTACCGGCCGCAATACTGTGCGTGGCCTGAGACAATTGCTCCAGCGGCTGCGTGACCCGGCGGATTAGCCACAGGTAGAGAAACGTCGCTACAAAGAGAACCGCCGCCGTGACGATCAGACCTTTCGTCAAGATCGCACGCCTTGCTTGCAGCAGGTCGTCCATCGACATCGTCAGCAGCAATCGTCCCCGTTCGTTCATGTTCACGAGAAACGGGCTGACGCGGGTTTTCGCCGATGCGTCAGCCGTCGAGGTCTCGAGTAGGAAGGTGCCTCCTTTCTCGTCGGCTGGTCTCAGCCGATCGACCTTGGAGGCAAGTAACGCGGCCTCCTCCGCCGGCAAAGTGGAGATGACACGGTTGTTCGGGAACAGAAGCGTCACGTCCGAAGCGATGTGTTCACGGATCGACGTCAGATAGTCCGGTGTGATAGAAAAGCCCACCGCAACCACCTGCTCGACTCTCTCGGTGCCCTCGATCGGCGTAATGCCGACCAGATTTGCCTGCCAACCATGGTGCTCCGTCATTGCGGTCAGCGACGTCGAACGAATGCCGAGGAATCCCTTGCGCACGAGCGGGAAGCTCGGGTCGCTGGGGTGCGGCTCTCGGCGGTACAGGCGCACCGACATCTTTCCGCGACGCAGGTCGCTCAGCAGTGAAATCGTCAGCGACCGCGTCACCGTCGGCGCCCCTAACTGTTCGGTCAAAATCTCGGCG
>CAZJCO010000200.1:0-5697 GCA_964544375.1 uncultured Myxococcales bacterium | reverse complement strand
GACGTCGGTTATCCAATGATATCAACCACTTCCAAAAGGTGCTTATCCCTGTCAACCCACCCGGTCCGGGTAGTCCGAGAAGATGCCGTCGACGCCCAGAGCGCTGAGCAGGCGGATTTCGCCCGGCATGTTGGCGGTCCAGGGCCACACCGCCAGGCCGCTGCGGTGCGCGCGCGCGACCAAATCCGAATCGACCATCGCCACCGCCGGGCACAGCACCTCGGCTGCCAATTCGCGCGCAAAGTCCAGGCACTCGTCGAGCTGGCCGGGCAAGGCAAGCACTCCGATGCGCGCGCCCGGAACCAGTTTTCGCAAAGCCGTCAGCGCTTGCTGCTCGAACGAGGAGAACACCACGCTGCCGAACAACTCGAAACGCGCCACGGCGGTTACCGCGCATCGTACGAGCTTGTCGATACGCTCATCGGGCTTGAGTTCGACGTTGAGCATCACGCGACCGCCGACCGCGGCGAGCACCTCTTCGAGCGTCGGCACCTCGACACCGGCAAACGAGGCGGCAAACCAACTGCCGGCATCGAGCTTTCGAATCGTTTCAAAGTCGGTCTCGGCCACGCGACCGGTTCCGCTGGTCGTACGGTCGAGGGTCTCGTCGTGGATGACGACGGCGATGTCGTCGGCGCTGAGTTGCACGTCGAACTCGATACCGTCGGCGCCGAGATCGACGGCCTTTGCGAAGGCGATCTTGGTATTTTCGGGCAGGGTGCCCGAAGCGCCTCGGTGCGCGATCGCGAAAGGTCGCGAAGCCATTGGGCAGAGGCTACCAGCCTGCCTGCATGGCGTCTACTCGGTTCGCCGCAGATCGAGATCCGCCCGTGAGTAGCGAGTCTCGCGTGCAATGGTTCGCCGCCTGCTTTTCCCTACCGGCACAAGCCGAGGAACTCGCCGTCGCGGTCCTTGCCGCACGCGGACATCGATCATGCGAGATTCGCCAGGCCGCCGGCGCCGCGGGCACGGACATCGTCGTGTACTTCCAGGCCCCCGACGTCCGCTCCGCCGAAGCACGGGCGCATACGCTCCTCGAGGCGACGAACGCGGCCATCGCCGACACCTTCGGCCCAAGTGCACCCACGGCAGATGTGACGGTCGAGCCCGTCGCCGAAGCCGACTGGCGAGAAAACTGGAAGCAGTTCTTCCCGCGCCTACGCGTCGGCTGCCGCATTGAAGTCGTTCCGCCGTGGGAGGCGGCCGAGCCGAGCGAGCCTGAACGCGTCGTCATCGTCATCGACCCGGGCATGGCCTTCGGCACCGGCCACCACGAAACCACGAGCGGTTGCCTCGAGTTGCTCGAACGCTTCATGCGTCCCGGCGCACAGGTTGCCGACGTCGGCTGCGGCTCGGGCATCCTGGCAATCGCGGCCGCGCGCCTCGGCGCCGCCCGCGTCGTCGCCGTCGACGTCGACCCGATCGCGGTGAATGCAGCGCGGGCCAACATCGTCACAAACCGGGTACGAGAAATCGTCGTAGTGAAGAAAGGCTCCGGCCCGCCGCCAGCCGAGGGCCAAAGCAAAGAGGGCTTCGATCTGGTTTTTGCCAACGTTTACGCGGAAGAACTGGTCGCCATGCACGACCGATTGACGTCCTGCGTCAAACAGCGCGGCGTGATTGTTCTCTCCGGCATTGAGTCGGGCAAGCGCCGTCTGATAGAAGACTGTTTCGTCGGATCGCACTGGCAAATCTCCGCGACCGTCGAACGCGGGCCTTGGTGGACCGTCGCATTGGCTCGCAGCGTCTGAGGGAGATCGAGAGAAGCCTCATGGACGGACCGACGAACGCCGCAAGGATGCTGAGCAAAGCGGCTACGATGCCTTTGCCGGATGCTCGATTCTACGTCGAGCCCGACAAGCTCGGCCCCGACCGCGCGATTCTCACCGGCTCGGCCTATCACCATCTGAAGAACGTCCGGCGCCTCAAGCCCGGCGACGAGCTGATCGTTTTTGACGGCTGCGGCCGCGAGGCTCTCGGCGTGCTCGAAGTGTTCCAGGGCGAGACCGCAGTCGTGCGCGTGCTGGCCGACATCGACCGTAGCACGGAGTCTGCGCTCGAGCTCACTATCGCGCCCTGCCTGGCCAAGGGAAAGAAGATCGACCTCGTGATCGAGAAGGCGATCGAACTCGGCGTGGACCGCATCTGCGTCGTGACTTCCAAACGCAGCATCGGCCGCATGCACGAAGACTCGGCGCTCGAACGAGTCGAACGCTGGCGGCGCATCGCAATTGCCGCCGCCGAGCAGTCCCGGCGCACCGAAATCCCCGTCATCGAGCGCATTCGGCCTTACGAAGAATTCATCGTCGGCAAACCGCAGGACGCGCTCGGCTTGGTCTTCCCCTCGGGCGCGCCGCCGGGACCACCGGCCACGCTGCGCCAACAGTACCGCGACGTGCGCAAGGTGATCGCCGTCATCGGTCCCGAGGGCGGTCTGACGCCCGACGAAATTGAGCTGGCCGTCGAGCACGGGTACCGGCCCGTGGGCCTCGGCCCGCGGATCTTGCGCGCCGAGACCGCTTCGATCGTCGCCGCCGCCGTGTGCCAGCACCTGTGGGGAGACCTTGGCCGGCAGCCGCCCGAAGCCAAGCGCGCCGAGTGAAGTTTCTTTTTGTCATGGATCCGCTCGAGCGGATCGACGTCACCAAAGACACGACCTTCTTGTTTCTCTCGGAGGCGCAGGCGCGCGGCCACCAGAACTCGTTCTGCGGCATCAGCGACCTGATCGTCGACGGCCCGCGCGTCCGCGCCGCGTGTGCACCGGTCGAAGTACACCCCGTCCAGGGCGAACACTTCTCGCTAGGCGCGCGCACGATCGAAGATGCCGAGGCGTTCGATGCCGTCTTCATGCGCAAGGACCCGCCTTTTGACAGCGATTTTTTCTTCTCGACTCACCTGCTCAGCCTGATCGACGAGCGCCATACCTTCGTCTTCAACCGCGCCGCCGGACTACGTGAAGCGACCGAAAAACTATTCATCCTACGATTCCCCGATTGGATTCCCGAAACCTTGGTCGCTGCGAGCAGCGACGAGATCCTAGCCTTCTGCGATCGCGCCGGTGGTGACATCGTCGTCAAACCGCTCGACGGTTGCGGCGGCAGGGGAATCTTCCGCATCCGCACGGGTGACCTGAACACGCCGTCGATTCTCGAGACCGTCACCGACGAAGGTCGCCGTCCGATCATGGCGCAGCGTTACCTGCCCGAGTCGCGCCAGGGAGACATGCGACTGCTCTACCTCGACGGCAACCCGTTGGGAGCACTCCTGCGCGTTCCGCTCGAAAGTGACCTGCGCGGCAACCTGCACGTCGGCGGCCGCTCGGTCGCGGCGACGATCGGTGATCGCGAACGCGAGTTGTGCGAGGCTCTGGCACCGGCCATGAACGAACTCGGACTGTATTTTGCCGGCCTCGACATCATCGGCGGCTACCTCACCGAGATCAACGTCACCAGCCCCACGGGAATCCAGGAAGCCAACCGGCTTTCGGGCAAGCGCTTGGAAACCGAGATCATCGACTTCGTCGAACAGCGTTGCTCACTGCTTAGCCACTAGCCCTCTCCGACGGCGCGCCGCGCGCGGGGGGCGCGCTGCATGCTTGCACGCGGCATCGAATGACGCTTGATCTCGCTCGAGTCCTCGGAAAGGGAGAGCAGCATGCAAGGCTCCGTTCTCGTCTCCGACGTCATCGAACGCCAGTGGAAGGACCGTCTCGACAGCGCCGCGCCTGGCGCCAAACGCGTCGTCTTGACGCCCGAGGGGCCGTCGGCGGCGCTGGACGACGTCGAGGTGTTCTTCTTTTCCGCCGATCTCTATCCCGAGCGCGCGCCACAGAGCATGGCCGCGGCCGCCCAAGCGCAACAACTGCGCTGGCTGCACAGCTTTAGCGCCGGCGTCGATCACCCGGTGTTCCTCGCACTTCTCGAACGCGGCGTGCGTGTCAGCCACTCGTCCGGCGCCAGCGCGCGCACGATCGCGCAAACCGTCGTCATGCTGATGCTCGCCTTGGCGCGAGACCTGCCTGCTTGGCAACGCGACCAGCAGCAGCGCCTGTGGCGGCCTCGACGAATCGAAGATCTGGTCGGCAAGACGCTCGGCATCGTCGGCATGGGGCACATCGGCGGCGAGGTTGCGCGTATCGCCAGCGTACTCGGCATGGAGGTCATCGGAATCCGTAGAGAGGTCACCGGCAGCGAGCCGGCAGAGACCTGGCCGGTCGAGCGCCTCGACGAACTCTGCCGACGCGCCGACTACCTGGTGCTCACGCTCTCGCTCAACGATCGGACCCGAGGCATTTTCGGCGCCGAGCGCATCGCACGCTGCAAGCCGGGCTGTTACCTAATCAACGTCGGCCGCGGCGAACTCGTCGACGAGGCTGCGTTAGCCGCCGCCTTGGCATCGGGGCATCTTGCCGGTGCCGGCCTCGACGTCTTCCAAGCCGAGCCACTCCCTGCCGACAGTCCGCTGTGGTCGATGGAGAACGTGATCGTTACGCCACACAGCGCCGGAGATTCGAAGGCCAGTGCCGACAACGCGACCGGCATCTTCTTGGACAACCTCAGCCGTTATCGACGCGGCGATACGCTTCGCAACGAAGTTCTCGCGCAGCCGCGCGGGCCGTTAGCAACTTGACCCCAGCGAGGGCGGCGGCTACATGGAGCGGGAGGGCTCGACCCTCGGCGAAAACCTGCCTGTGCCCAGGTAGCTCAGTTGGTAGAGCAGAGGACTGAAAATCCTCGTGTCGGTGGTTCGATTCCGCCCCTGGGCACCACGCAACTTCTCATAAACACGAGCATCTCTTCTAGGTGCGGGTAACCGCAGGCGCGCCGTTGTACCACAGTTGTACCAAGCGCACGGGACAAGCCCGGCGACGCCGCCCTGGATCTGGTCCTCGACGAGTCCGGCGAGTGCTTCGAGGTCGATCTTTCCGTTCTTGAACGGAGTGACGAGCGCGACGTAGTTTCCTTTGAATTCCATCAGGCGCGCGGATTCTATCCGCAGAGGCTCAGGGGACCATGACGATCCGGATCATCGGCGGAGCGTTCGGGGGACGGAAGCTGCGATCGGTCGCCGGCAGGACGACACGGCCGCTGCTCGGCCAAGTACGCGAGGCGCTGTTCAACATCCTCGGCTCCGCGATCGATGACGCGGTCGTGTGGGACCTGTTCGCGGGGACCGGGGTGAACGGAATCGAGGCCCTGAGTCGCGGCGCTGCGCGCGTCGTGTTCGTCGAGAAGGCGAACGGCGCGCTGAAGATCCTGCGCGACAACCTCGAGGCAGTCGGCGCCGGCGTCACGCTCGACTTCGAAGTCGTGAAGGGCGACGCGTGGGATCCCCGGATCGGCGGATCCGCTCCCGATGTCGTGTTCTACGACCCGCCGTACAAGACCGTAGCCGAGGATCCGACGCGGGCCGTTGCACGCGCCGGCGCGCTCGCGGAACGCTTGGCCCGCGGTGGACGCCTCCTGTTCCACTTTCCCGAAGGAGTCCTCGACGCGGATGACTTCGACGGAATCGGAGAGACCGATCTGCGATGCTGGGGGACGAGCGCGGTCGCGATCGTTCGGGCTACTTCCCGCCCTTGAGCTCGACGCCTTGCGTGAAGCCGAGTTTGTCGTCGAACACGTTCGCGATCGCCCAGAACGTCGAGAACTGGATGTCCTTGATTGCTGCCGGGTCGATCTTGAACTCGAGCTCGAG